>JBEEGY010000082.1:0-3960 GCA_041167145.1 Verrucomicrobiota bacterium | reverse complement strand
AGTCAAATCAATGCCAAAGAATTAGCAGTTTTTTTCGTCTCGACGCGCGTTAGGCTCCGCGCATGAAGACAACCTGGTGGTGCTGCGTGCCGATATTGGTCTTCACGGGCTGCGCAACCATCACTCGCGGAGTGCATGAAAAATTTAGGGTCGAAAGCGAACCCTCCGGTGCAAGAGTGGAGCTCTCATCGGGCGAACGAGGCGTAACGCCCTTCGTCCTGGTTAAGACGCGCAAAGAGAATTTTTCTGTGACCGTGAGTAAGCCGGGCTTTATCTCGCAGACCGTGAAGGTGCAGAGTAACTTTTCCCCGACTGGCGGCGGCGCGATGGCCGGGAATTTGATTGCGGGTGGAGTTGTTGGCGTCGGCGTTGACGCGATGAGCGGTGCGAGTTTGTCTCTTTATCCGAATCCCGTCAGGGTGCGTCTCTTGCCTGGGCCAGCCTCACCGGCTCTAGAGAAGAAATCACGAGGCCCAACATCCGTGCCGGAGAAAGAACGTCATTAAAACACGGCGACACATTCGACTTCGCTCGGTGCAGGCGCCGCGCCGTGGCTACAAGCATAGGCGACGAGCGTTGTAGCCGCCTCGCTCTGTCGAGGCGCAATTTCGAATTTGCTCCGGTGTTACTACTACACGGCGACAGAGAATTTCATGCACTTTGCGCTTGCGCGTGAAATCTCCATCGCGAGCATAGTCGAACGCATCATTTATGGCTTTTACGACGCGCGAGATAGAATCTCCTGATCCCGTAACGAAAGTCGTGGCCGCAGAAGCCGAATTGCGTGAATCCGGCGACGATATCGGAGAAAAGATGGTGCTTAACGTGGGGCCGTCACATCCGGCGACCCACGGTGTCTTGCGGCTCGTGCTCGAACTCGACGGCGAGATCATCACGAAAGCAACGCCGGATGTCGGCTTTCTTCATCGCGGCGACGAGAAGATCGCCGAGAACATGCAATACAATCAGTTTGTCCCCTACACGGACCGGCTTGATTACATTGCACCGCTCTCGAACAACGTCGCTTACGCGCTGGCGGTGGAGAAACTGATGGGCTGGGAGATTCCACCGCGCGGTCGCGCCATCCGTGTCATTTGCTGCGAAACGGCGCGCATCTCGTCGCACTTGCTCGGGCTTGGCGCGATGGCTCTCGATCTTGGCGCCATGACGGTGTTTCTATACACGTTCACCGAGCGCGAGAAGCTTTACGATCTTTTCGAATTGCTGACCGGCGCGCGTTTCACCACTTCATACACGCGGGTCGGCGGGCAAATTCGCGACCTGCCCGACACATTCATCCCGCGACTCCAGAAATTTCTCGATGAATTCGAGCCAAGCCTGCAGGAGTGGGACAAGCTGCTCACGCGCAACAAGATTTTTGTCGATCGAACAAAAGACATTGGCGTGATCGCGAAGGAACGCGCCATCGCATACGCGATTTCCGGTCCGAACTTGCGTGGGAGCGGGATCGAACACGATTTGCGCCGCAAACATCCCTATCTCGATTACCAGAATTACGATTTCGAGGTTGTGGTGGGGAGTGCAGGTGACTGTTACGATCGCTATTTGGTGCGCATTGAAGAAATGCGCCAAAGCGTGCGCATTTTACGGCAGGTGATCGACAAACTCCCGAGCGGTCCGATCAACATCGCGGATTGGAAAAACATGACGCCACCGAAATCGCACGTCATGACCAAGATGGAAGAATTGATCCATCACTTTATTATCGTGACCGAAGGGCTCGACGCGCCTCCGGGCGAAGTCTATTTCGCGGCGGAAAATCCGAAAGGTGAGCTCGGATTTTACATTAACAGCAAGGGTGGGGGAGTGCCGCATCGCTTGAAGATTCGGGCGCCTTCGTTTGTTAATCTCAGCATTTTGCCCGAGCTTCTTCCCGGCGCCATGCTGAGCGATATGGTGGCTATCCTGGGCAGTCTGGACTTCGTCATGGGTGAATGCGACAGGTGACTTTATGAAATTTCGACCGATCCGATTTTTGGCATGTTGCATGGCGACGATGTCGATCTTGTCGATGGTGAGCTGCGATCGCAATCCGTTCTCGGGATCGAAGTTGACGCTGGCCAATTACAACCAGATCACGACCGGCATGTCGAAGGCACAGGTCGAGCGCATTCTTGGTCCGCCTACTTCGGTCGAAACGAAGGACGTGTTAATCTACAAGAAGACGACATATCGCTACGAAGACGGCAAGAAATTCGCCATCATCACCTTTAAGAACGACGAAGTGGACAGCAAAGATACAAACTTGGGAACCGGCTCATGACCCGCAAATGAAGATGTCGATCTTGCGTTGTATTCCGAAAATCGCGGTCACTTTGTCGATGATTCTCGCGCTGTCCTTGAGTGGATGCAGCGGCGGCAAGCGGCTTAAGAAAGCGAACGTCGATGAGGTGACCGAAGGGATGTCCAAGAAACAGGTGGAATCGATTCTTGGTCCGCCTACTTCGATTGACAGCAAGGATTTCGTCGTGATGAAAAAGACGACCTACGTCTACCAGCAGGGCAAAGACACGGTCACCATCGTTTTCAAAGACGACAAAGTTCAAACGAAGGACAGCACGTTGTCCCAATAGCGATTTTCTGTGGTCTCGACGAGCACGCACGTTCCCGCCGAGCTGGAACAGAAAATGGATGACGCCATCGCGCGTTATCCGCAGGATCGACAACGAAGCGCGGCGCTGCCGTTGCTCCATCTTTGGCAGGAACACTTCGGATTGATTAACGACGAAGCGGTAAATTGGATTGCCGCCAAGCTGGGCTTGCAACCGATCAACATTCTCGAACTCGTTACTTTCTATCCGATGCTCCGGCAGCAACGCGCGGGCAAGACGCACATTCGCGTTTGCCGGACATTGAGCTGCGCCATGGCCGGCAGTTATCGCGTGATGGAGAATTTATGCGCCGCTACCGGGATTATTCGGCATCCCAGCGGAAACGGAATGCACAATCCGGTCTCGGTGAGCACGGACGGAAATTTCAGCATCGAATTTGTCGAATGCCTGGCCAGTTGCGGAACGGCACCGGTTTGCATGGTGAACGACGAGCTGCACGAGCACGTTCCGGCAGAATATGCGGCCAACATTCTGACCAAACCGAAACCAAACCTGGCGCATTTGAAACGGCCGCATCCGCTCGAACGGCGCCTCGTTTTCAAGAACATCGGGCGCAAAAATTGGACAACCGACATCGATTGTTATTTGCAGGACGGCGGTTACGAAGAACTGCGCAAAGCCGTGACCATGTCCAAGACCGACATCGTCAATGAGGTCAAGACTTCGGGATTGCGCGGTCGCGGCGGCGCCGGTTTTCCCTGCGGGGTGAAGTGGAGTTTCATCAAGCAGGACGAAAAGAAGCCGGTCTATCTCATTTGCAACGCCGATGAATCCGAACCGGGCACGTTTAAAGACCGCTACATCATCCACGAAGACCCACACCAGTTGCTCGAAGGCATTCTGATTTCCTGTTATGCGCTCAATGCGCGCACCGCATACATATATATAAGAGGCGAATTCCCAGAGGGAGCGAAGATCCTCGAACGTGCCATCGAGGAAGCGCGCGGCCACAATTTTCTCGGCAAAGATATTCTCGGCTCAGGGTTCGACGTTGAAGTTTACATTCATCGCGGCGCGGGCGCTTACATTTGCGGCGAGGAAACGGGGTTGATCGAATCGCTCGAAGGCAAACGCGCCTATCCGCGGATCAAACCCCCCTACTTTCCGGCCGTGCTCGGCCTCTACATGTCGCCGACGATCGTGAATAACGTGGAAACGCTTTGCCATGTGAAACACATCCTTGCCATGGGCGGCGCAAAATACGCCCAGCTCGGCCGGCCGAACAACACCGGCACGCGCATCGTTTGTGTGAGCGGCGACGTGCAGCGGCCCGGATATTTCGAAATCGAAGTGGGCGCGGTGACGATGGGACAATTGATCTACGACA
>JBEEGY010000081.1:0-4262 GCA_041167145.1 Verrucomicrobiota bacterium | reverse complement strand
ATTTGCTGCCGCGAAAATCCTATCGTTAAAGAATGAGTGAACACGCGCATCATGAGCTTGCCATCCTGCACGGAAAGAAGCGCGTCCGTTATCTCAAGCTCATCGCCGTTTTCAAAATCCTAAAGGGATTGTTTTTGCTGACGGCCGGGTTTTCCCTGCTTTTTTTAAACAGCCGGGCACGCTGGATGGATGCGATTTCGGACTGGGCGGGCGACGAACTGCTCGTCGTTCATAATCGCACATTGCTTTATTTCTTGAATCGTCTGCAGGACGCGATGTCTGGCGGCCATTTGCGCGCGACCGGTTTGCTGGCGCTATTTTATTCCACGGTCCTGTTCACGGAAGGGATTGGCGTTTACTTGCAGCAACGATGGGCGGAATTTCTCATGATTTTCGCCACGGCCGCGCTAATTCCGCTCGAAATTCATCACTTGTTGGTAAAACCAAGTCTCGGAGCGGGTGTGATTCTGGCGGTCAATTGTTTTATCGTTTGGTTCCTCTATCTGGTTCTGCGGCGCGCACCGCGCCACCCGGCCACGCCGATTAAGCGCGCGGCCGTGGAAACTCATTAAACGGCGGACTTCGGGACAATTCCGAAGCTGTGCAAGACCGGCACTGTCTTTTCCATCGGTAGGCCGACCACGTTCGTAAGCGATCCATCGATTTGCGCGATGACTTCGGCGCCGTGACCTTGTGCCGCGTAAGCGCCAGCTTTGTCGAGCGGATTCACTTTTGAGATGTACTCGTCGATCTGGTTTCTGTTCAAGAGACGAAACCGGACGTGGGAAACCTCGTGAAAAGATGTCGATCTTGTGCGAGCGAAATGAAAGATGCAGACGGCGGAACAAACTTCATGCACCCGGCCGCTCAACCGCTGAAGAATCCGGGTGGCGTGTTTTAGATCGATCGGTTTGGCGATAATTTCTCCGTCGAGAGCAACCAGTGTATCGGCCGCGAGGACAACAGCCTCGGGGTGAAGCCGCGCCACCGCCGCAGCTTTGCGGCGAGCGTTGAACAGGGTCAGTTCACACAGCGTAAGATCGGCATCGAACCTTTCCTCGACGTTCGGCGAGATGGTTTCGAATTCAAATCCGGCCGCGGTCAGCAATTCAAGCCGTCGCGGGGAATGTGATGCGAGTATGAATGATAAGGCCACGCACCGTTTCGCCAGATAGTTCTACGATTTGGGCGAAGCCGTCGTAGCGGGCGTCGGACTTTGCTGAAGAAGGCTGCTCATGTCGGGCAATTTCATCTCCTGGTAGTCCTTGGGAACAGTGAACTCGGCGTCGCTCAAAGGATCCTCCTTGATCGCAATAAGGGTAGTAGTGATCTGATTCCCGGCCATCGAAATGACGGTCTTAATGGGTAAGCCAGGGAAGTCGCGATAATCGGGCATTTGCATGTTGGAAGACTTCCAGGCATCGGGATTAACGGTCTGTAACTGTTTAAGAATGGCGGCGCCGTTTGGGTATTTGGGAGCGATCCAGTAGGTGGCTTTAAACTCTGGCGTCTCGTAAGTGTATTGTTCTGTTTCGAAACCGTTGATTGCTTCCTTCTTGCCGGTCGAGACCAATCTTGGTTTCTCATTCGCCGGTTTTTTCCCGTTCTTATCACTGAATTGGAGCGCCATTTCCATGGCTGCCTTCATTTTCTCGCCGGACATGCGGGTGACGGTTTTCTGATCGTTGAGCAGATTGATCATCTCGCCTGTTTTTGCATCGATGATCGTAGTCAGTTGCGGACTGAGCTCGATCCGCGTCTTGTCGCCTTTGAGTTTCATCGTCATCGCATTATTTGCGCCGGCGCCTTCGATTCGCTGGACGATGGTGAGATCGGCCCGAACGGAGAGCGAGACGCTGACTAGAAATAAAAACGAAAATCCAATGAGTTTCATGCTGCCAAGTAGCTAGCTGGCACTGGCGAAATAGCAAGATAGCAGGCGTTAACATCGATATCGGCTGATTAAGCGCGAGTGGCAAGGCCGAGGGAAAAAAAGGGCTTGGCGGCCGAAGAATGTCACGCAACTGTGACCGTGCGCGGGCATAGCTTAATGGTAAAGTTCCAGCCTTCCAAGCTGGCCATGCGGGTTCGATTCCCGTTGCCCGCTGGAATTTTTAGTGGGGGGGCGACCGATTTGTATTCGCCATACGTTGTAAGAGTAATGTTTGCAGACGCTTCTGCTCGGCACGGTGGGCGAGAAAAAAGAGCTGCGTTGCCGCTCTTTCGGTTTATTGGAGATTTGTATTGCCCCCAAAGGACCCGCAGAGTAAGAAAGTAGCTGCACTTTTAGAGGGTCGCTTATGAAAAAAATGCTCGAGTTTTACGCTAACAGGAGATTGTCGGCAGGAATCCTGAAAACAGGACTGGCGCTTGTCGTCGGTGTTGCACTTGGCTCCGCTTTCTGGATGGCATCCACGCCCATGGCACACGGGCAGGGCAAACTTACGCCCGTGGAGATGATCCAATCAAAACTTCCGCATGGCAAAACCATCGCCACCGCGACCGATGCCCAATTGTTGGAAGCGGTCTGCAAGGCAGTCCGCCAATGGCCCAAACAAGCGGCCCACATTGTTCGAACGGCCGCCGGTGCGCGCAAGAGTTTGAGAACGGATATTCTCTGCACCTCCATCCGCTGCCTGCGCGAAGGCCACGCTCTTGATTGCGTTTGGGTCGCAGACATTGTGCGCGAATGGATCAAGGCCGAGCCGAGCGAGGCGAATCGCTGGCTGGAACTGATAATGGAATGCGCGCCGGAATGCCGGGACTTATTGCAAAACCTGGGTCCGAGCGTCGGTGAAGGCAATTCCGGAAATCCTCCTATTAACGTTAACCCTCCGCCAGGGTCAACCGGTGGAGGCGCTGGTGGAAACGTTTGCATCGTCTGTCACAACGGACAGGAAATTCAGGTGGCCTGTTCCGACCTGGACAATTACTTGAGAGGTCATCCGGGTGACTCCGCCGGACCTTGCCAGCCAACGCCGGTCACCAACCCGTAATTCGCAAAGCTTTCAACAATGCCGTTGTCACATTTAGTGCAACGGCATTGTTGTTTTTTGGCTCAGTTCCGTAGAGGGCCGCAGGCAGATTCGTGAGCACGCGCAGTTCTTCCAACAGCTCGTTGTTCGAACGCACTGTCGAATTTTTCTCGATCGTGCTGTTGGTCGCGGCTTTCTTGTCCGCGCAGGCCCTCATCGGTGGGACGCGTTTGCTCTTTGCTCTTCCGGCCTACGTTCTTCTCGCGGCGATTGGCGTGCTCAGTCTCTTCTTAATAAGAGCCTCCAGACCCAAACCCGATCAACTCTGCTTGTGGAGCGCGGTTCTCTTTTTCGGATACATCCTGCTGCGCGCGGCGTTTTCACCGCTCCCCTATCTGGCACGCTTCGACACCTATTCCGTGCTGGGAGGTTTGGTTGTCTATTTATTCACCAGTTGCACGGTGACGTCGGGGAAGGCGCGCATGTCAATTCTGGCGTGCCTCCTCGTGGCGGCCCTCGCGCACGTCTTCGTCGGAGCGATTCAATTTCGAAGCGGCAACAATTTTATGCCGATCCCCTTGTTACAGCGGTTCGATTACGGACGGCGCGCCAGTGGGTTTTATGTCTGCCCAAATCACCTTGCCGGTTTGTTGGAAGTGCTCGGCGTTTTCGGACTGAGCATTGTTTGTTGGAGCCGATGGCCCCTTTGGTCGAAGCTGCTCATTGGTTACGCCACCGCAATTTGTTATGTCGGTGTTGTTCTGACGCAAAGCCGCGGCGGTTATCTGAGCGTTGCGGTCAGCCTGCTGGTTTTCGGAATACTAGGCTTCGGGATTTTGCGTGCCGCAGGCTCTGGATTGCTTTTAAGAATCGGAGGGGCGGGACTAATCGCAGCCGCCCTGATCGCCGGCGGCGCCTTTTTTCTCATCCAGCGAAACGACATCCTAAGCGAAAGAACAAAAAACGTTTTGGATTACCAAAACATACGGTTGGATTTATGGCGCGCCGCCCTCGAACAATCGAAAATAAATCCGCTCATCGGGACGGGCAGCCGGACGTACCAGGTTTATGGCCGGAAATTTCGCGCAGAGGGAATGCAACTTGATCCGATCTACACACACAACGATTACCTTCAACTCTTGGCCGAGTATGGGGTTGTCGGCGGAGTATTGTTTCTCGGGTTCTTCACGGTGCATCTTCGCCGCGGTTGGATCAACGCGCGGCGGCTCGGCCCCAAACGAATTGCTATTTCGCATCGCCTGGCCAGTAACACCATGGCCCTGAACG
>JBEEGY010000080.1:0-5074 GCA_041167145.1 Verrucomicrobiota bacterium | reverse complement strand
CACGTGGTATTGTTCCAGGAAATGGCCGCTATCAATGCGAAAAGCACGGTCGCCATCGTTACAACGTTTGTGTCCACCAGCCATTTTCCGAGGGTTGCGGCCACAGCACCGCCAAGCTGTGCGCCGTTAAGATTAAAAAACGCCGCCATGGCAATGGCCTGTCGCGGGGTCATTACCTTGGTCGAGACGACTGTGGCGATGGCGTTCGCGGCGTCGTGAAAACCGTTGCTGTACTCGAAGATGACCGCCGCGAGGACGACGATGATGAATAAGAGCATCGCCTAAAAAGAATGACGACTACGAGTACTTGAGCACGACCTGGAGGATGATGTTGCCCGCGTCCCGGCAGCGATCGATCACTTTCTCGAGCAATTCGTAAAGGTCGCGCATAAAGATCATGTGTTTGGCTTCGTAATTGGCGTGATAAAGGTCGCGCAACAATTCGAGTTCCAGTTTGTCCGCGTCGCCTTCGATGGTCTGCAGCTTATCGTTCATTTCGCGCGCCGTGTGGATATCCGTGCCTTTGCGAAGCTGCTGGACCATGCCGAGCACCGTTTCGGCCGCCTGATCAAGCAGCTCCACCTGTTTCCTGAAACTGAGGCCATGAAGGTCCTCTGGGCAGATCAAGATGCGTTCGCCGATTTTCTCGACCGTTTTCGGTATCTTATATAGAGCGGCGGCCAGGCCCTGGATGTCTTCGCGTTCGAGCGGGGTGATGAAAGTCTTCGAAAGTTGCTCGGTCAATTCCTGGGTAATGCGTTTATCTTCCCGCCGGCTTTCGGCGAAGGCCGAGACGTCCTGTAGCGATTCGCCGCGCTCGACCTTGGACAGAAGATCGACAAGGTGATGAACGCTGTTATCAGCCTGCTTGGCACTGGCTTCGAGCAGATCAAAAAATTTTTCGTCGTGCCCGAAAAGTTTGCCAACTGAGAACATAATGATGTTGTAGCTGGGCTCGTCGACCCCGGCCAGCGGATTTTCGGTGCACGCCAAACCGCGGTCAGTCCGGCTGAGCGGGCGGCTGCAGTCATAACAGCGTACCGCGAAGAATGAACAGCGCCACGTTGAAATAGATGACCAGCCCGGTCACATCGACCAGCGTGGCGACAAATGGCGCTGATGACGTTGCGGGGTCAAGCCCACAACGACGCAGTAAGAATGGGAGCATCGCCCCGCTGAGCGTGCCCCATAACACGACCCCGACAAGCGCGGCTCCGACTGTAAGTCCAACCAGCCAATGATACTTCCCGTAGTCAAAAATATGCAGGTATTGCCATAGCGCGATCCGGAAAAAACCGATGGTTCCAAGAATCAAGCCAAGGGAGAGACCCGAGAGGAGTTCCTTTCGAACGACACTAAACCAATCGCGCAAGCGCAATTCACCCAGAGCCATGGCGCGAATAACCAATGTTGTCGCCTGCGATCCGGAATTACCGCCACTGGAAATAATCAACGGCAAAAACATTGCGAGAATGGCAGCCTTTTCGATCTCACCGTTGTAACCCTGCATCGCAGTGGCGGTCAGCATCTCGCCGAGAAACAAAATTATTAGCCAGGTCGCGCGTTTCTTTACCATGCGCAGCAGCGGGATAGTAGTATACGGCTCTTCGAGGGCTTCCATACCGCCGAGTTTCTGGATGTCCTCGGTGGCTTCTTCTTCCGCGACGTCCAGCATGTCGTCGATCGTGACAATCCCGACGAGCACGCCATTGGAATCCACCACCGGCAGCGCAGTGCGATCGTACTTGCGAAAAATATTTACTGCTTCTTCCTGCGAATCGTTGACCTTTAGCGCAACAAACGTCTGGTCGCGAATCTCGCTTACCTTGGCGGTGAGCGGCCGGAGCAAGAACTCGCGGATGCGCACGTCGTCGATCAATTTGCCGCGCTCATCGACCACGTAGACGATGTTGAGCGTCTCGCTGTCGTGGCCGAACTCGCGCACGTAATCGAGAACGTCTTTCACCGTCCAATCTTCATGCACCGGGATGAAATCCGGCGTCATCAAGCGGCCGACGCTGCCTTCGGGATAACCGAGGAGCGCCTGGGCCACGCGGCGTTCTTCCGGTGTGAGCAGCCGGATGAGCTGGCGCGCGGCCGCGCTGGGCAATTCCTCGAGCAGCGCCGTGCGATCGTCCGGCGACATTTCGTTGAGAATGCCGACCACTTGTTCGTGCGCCATGGCGCGCAACAAATTCTGCTGCTCCTCGATGCCGATGTATTCGAAAACATCCGCGGCTTGAGCGGCCGGCAGCACGCGAAAGATAATGACCTGTTCGTCTTCCGGAAGATCGAGAATCACCTCCGCGACATCGGCCGGCGGCCATTCTTTGAAGAGCTCGCGCAACGCCGCGAAATTGCGCGCGTCGATCAAGCTCTTGATTTCAGGTGCTAAAAGTTTGCCGACCATACCAACCTTTCGGCCTCGGGCGCCGCCGAGTTTTAACACCACGATTGGCGACACGCAATCACGCTGTCGCCGCGCCCATAAATCCAACGCCCCGACAGAGCGGGGCGGCTACATCTCCGCGCTGGGCATTTCAGCGAAACCGTTTCTTGTCATTCCGAGCGAAGTCGAGGAACCTCTCATCGCTACTGTGGCGGTGCACCGTCTGCGCTTGGAATTTGTGCTAAACGAGTCAAGATAACCCTTATGCCCCCAACCGTGACTAACTCGATGATTCGCCGCGAAATCGGCGACGATAAGGTCTGCATTCTGACCTTCGATCGGCCGGCATCCGGTGCGAATATTTTCGACGCTGCCACGCTGAGCGAGTTGAACGAACATGTCGATCTTATCGAGAAGGACGAGTCGCTGCGCGGCCTCATCATTACCTCGGCCAAGAAATCGATCTTCATCGCCGGCGCCGACCTCAAGACGCTTTTGCAACAGGCGCAGACCGGCGAGTTGCGCGCGTTCATCGCGGAAGGGCAGCGCATTTTCAATCGCATTGCCGCGCTCCAAATCCCGAGTGTGGCCGCGATTCACGGCGCCTGCGCCGGCGGCGGTTACGAAATTACACTGGCCTGCGACTATCGCGTCGCTTCCGATGATCCCTCTACCCGCATCGGGCTTCCTGAAACGACTCTCGGTTTGATTCCCGCCTGGGGCGGTGCGACGCGGTTGCCGCGATTGATTGGGCCGGAAAAGGCCGCGGAAGTCATTGTGAAAGGAAAACTTTATTCGGCCAATGAGGCGCTGGATATTGGTTTGGTTGACGAAGTCGTGCCGCGAGAAAAACTCCTTGAAACGGCGCGCAAGAAACTGTCGGCCGGAAAGAGAGCGAAGGCGCCGACTGGCAGTTTGGACAAAAGGCTCGCTGTTCCGAAAGACCAGAACCCTGCCCCCGCGCGCGCGCTGGGTGTTATTGAAACTGGATTCGGAAATGCGGTGGAGGAATCTCTCGCCCTCGAGCTCGATGCCATTGTCGAGCTTGGCAATACTGAATCGACTCGAAATTTGATTCGCAATTTTTTCCTGGCCGAAAAATACAAACGCGGGGCCGCGAAAACGTCCGCTGAAAAAATTGTTCACGCCGCTGTCATCGGCGCCGGCGTGATGGGTTCGGGCATTGCGCAATGGCTGAGCTCGCGTGGCGTGACCGTGATCTTGCGCGACGTGAATCTGGAACAGATCAACCGCGGCCTGGCTAACATCGACACGGCCTACGCCGCCGCCGTGGAACGCGGAATCATGACCGAAGAGAAAGCAAGAGAAGGGCGGGCCCGCATTATTGCTTCCACTGCACATGTCGACCTGCGCGACATCCAGATCGTGATCGAGGCGGCTTCGGAAAAGATCGACATCAAGAAACAAATCTTTCGTGACCTCAGCGGGCACGTTAATCCGAAGGCGATCCTGGCGACGAATACTTCCGCTTTGCCCATCGGGGAGCTGGCTCTGGAAACGAATTCGCCCGATCTCGTGATCGGCATGCATTTTTTCAATCCGGTCAGCCGCATGAAATTGATTGAGGTTGTGGTGGGCAAACAGACTTCCGACGAAACGAAAGAGCGCACACTCGCGTTTGCGCGACAGGTTGGAAAACTGCCCGTGGTTGTGCGCGACAGCCCCGGGTTTCTGGTCAACCGCGTCCTGTTTCCCTATCTAGTCGACGCGGCCGAGTTGTTTGAAAACGGCGCGAGTGCGGAAAAGATCGACAACGCATTGGTCAGCTGGGGCATGCCGATGGGGCCACTGCGTTTGATCGATGAGATCGGCGTCGATATCACGGTCGATATCGCCGATACGCTGGCGAAAGCGTACGGAAAACGCGACCAGCCACCGGAAATCTTGCGGAAAATGCTTTCGGCAAAAATGCTGGGACGCAAATCCGGCGGCGGTTTTTACAAGTACGAAGGCAAACAGCAAACGCCAAATGATGCGCTCGATCAGTGGCGCAAAGCGCAATCGTCAAATGAGCATGTCGATCCTACGCATCGGCTGGTCTTTCTGATGGTGAACGAAGCGGCACGCTGTTTGGAAGAGAAAGTTGTGGAGTCACCGGAGGACGCGGATTACGGAATGATCCTTGGGACCGGTTTTGCGCCCTTCCGCGGCGGACCGCTTCGGTTTGCCGATCATTTTGGTTTGCCGAAGTTGGTCGAGGCAATGGAACGGCTCGCGCAAAAAGACGAAAAATTTGCGCCGTGCGAAATTTTGAAGCAACACGCCCGCGACGGGACGACCTTTTACGAAGATCGGTAGGGCGAGACTCTGTCGAGCCGGCGAATTGATTCCACGATGGGACTAAGTTTTATGAAACGTGAGAGGGCCGCGCCGGATCGGAACATAGACTTTCTGTCTGTGCGGTCGGCAGTATTTTTGCCTGCCGAGGAACGGGTCCCAAAGCGAGACGCGAAGGAACAACAGGCAGGATGCTCGCCGCGGCGAGCTTGGAAGACTATGTTCCTATTATGGAATTCACCCCTCGAAACACCATCTTGTCATTCCGAGCGAAGTCGAGAAATCTCTCACTCTATCCAGAAATAGTCAGAGATGTCTCGACTTCGCTCGACATGACAGAATTGCCATCGCTATGAAATCACCGCTCGAAGCACCGGAAAAACAAAT
>JBEEGY010000079.1:0-10565 GCA_041167145.1 Verrucomicrobiota bacterium | reverse complement strand
GCCATGCTGCTCGCGTTGATGTGGCATTATGCCGGAAATGGCCGAGGGCAAAAGGACATGGTTATCCTGCCCTACAAAGATCGTCTCACTCTGTTCAGCAAGTATTTGCAACAACTGGTGATGGAATCACTGGGAAAAGAAAAGGACCTCGACGGTAATACGGTGAATCAAGGTATCGCGGTTTACGGGAACAAGGGCTCAACCGATCAGCACGCCTATGTGCAGCAATTGCGCGACGGTGTTCCGAATTTTTTCATTACCTTCATTGAAGTCGGGCAAGATCGACCCGCCTTCGCCAAGGCTACGGCGCGGCAGGCATCCACAAAGTTCGAAGTCGAGCCAGGTGTCACCAGCGGCGATTACCTCGAAGGATTTTTGCGCGGCACGCGCTCGGCTCTTTATGAAAAGGGGCGTGAATCAATTACGCTGAGCATTTCGGAGGTAAACGCATTTCATGTCGGCGCGCTCATCGCTCTCTACGAACGGGCCGTCGGTTTTTATGGTTCGTTGGTTAACATCAATGCTTATCACCAGCCGGGAGTGGAGGCGGGCAAGAAAGCGGCAACGAAATTGTTGACGTTGCAGAGCGACGTGCGCGCCCAACTTTCAGGATCGGGGAAAACAGCGGAGGAGATCGCACGATCTCTGGATGCCGATCCCGAGGACGTCTTTCACGTCTTGCGTCATCTCGCCAGCAATGAACCAAACATGCGAGTGGAGAAGGGCGAACAGGCGGCCGACGAGAAGTTTTCGCTCTCATGAATGCGGCCTCGTCCGAAGATCAATCGGAGCTGAGCGTTTCGTGGAGCAAGATTGTGCGCTTTGTTCGTCAGCTGAGTCACGATCTTCGCAACGACCTGAACGCCGCCGAACTGCAAGCCGCTTTCGTCGGCGAGTTAACCGGTGAGGACGCCGAGCTGAAAGCGGAAGTAAAGCGATTGCGCGAGATGATTTTGAAACTGGCCGTGACATTGCAGGGAGTATCCACGGCGCTCGGGCAGGTCAGTCCAAACACGATGCCGTATCGCGTCTCCGAATTTTTCGAGGACTTGCGCGATAAGCTGGGGAAGGACTTTCCGGCGGAAAGCGGATCGGTAAAATGGGAAATTCAAGCCGATGCGGAAATGTTCGAGGTCGATCCTCAATTGCTGCAGCTAGCCTTCCTGGAGTTGTTCCAAAACGCATTTCAGCACGAACGCGGCGAAGGCCCGGTTTCCGTTCTGGCCAGAATCGACAAGGAAAAGGTTGTCCTGACCATTCGCGAACCGAAAGCAGGCTTTGAATTATCGACGGAGAACTGGGGACGTGAGCCTATTGGCAAGGTGCGCCAGGGTCATTATGGTCTTGGCCTCAATCGTGTGCGCGTTATTCTCGAAACTCATGGTGGGGAATTGCGGGCCAAATATGATTCAGCAGCATCGGAACTTATCACCACGGTTACGGTGCCAATATCTCGCACGGCAAAGTAAGTTGAGCGGGCATTCCCACCGCGCTCGTTGCTAATTGTTTTAACTATGGCTGCTGAAAACCGGCGCATTCTGATTGTGGACGACGAGCGTCCCATCCTGCTCACCCTCGAGGCGCTTCTAACCCGGCACAATTACCAGGTCGACACAGCTGCCACCGCCGCGGCCGGGCTCAAACTTCTGAAAGAGAAATCGCCTGCCATGGTGCTGCTCGATTTGCAACTGCCCGATGCGCCGGGCTTGGAGACCCTCGACCAGATCAAGACCGATCATCCTGAAATGCAGGTGGTCATCCTGACCGCGCACGACACGTTGAGCAATGCGATCGAATCGATCAAACGGGGCGCTTATCATTTCATCAGCAAGCCGTACGCACCCGAAGAATTGCTCAGTCTCGTGGAAAAGGCGCTGGAGAAGCAATCGCTCCTGCGTGAAACCGCAGAGCTCCGGCAAAAAACTGAGCAATTAGAAAAGCGTCTCGAGATCGCGGAGACACGACTGACGCCGATTTCTAAAAGTAAGGCGATGCAGCAAATCGAAGAGTTGGTCAGCGCGATGGCTCCGTCAGAGGCAAACGTGTTGATCACGGGCGAGAGCGGTGTGGGCAAAGAGATTATCGCTAATTTGATTCACAGCCGAAGCCGGCGCGCGGACAAAGCAATGGTGAAACTCAATTGCGCGGCCTTTCCGCAAACACTCATCGAAGGGGAATTGTTTGGATACATGAAAGGCGCGTTCACCGGCGCGACGAGCGATTTTCCGGGAATGATCGCTGAGGCCGGCGGCAGCACATTGTTCCTCGACGAGATCTCGGAAATGCCGGCGGATTTGCAGACGCGGTTCCTCCGGGTCTTACAAGAGCGCGAGTATCGATCGCTCGGCAGCACGCGCACGTTGAAAGCCGACTTTCGCCTCATCGCCGCGACGAATCGTTCCATTGCGCAAGCGCTGGCGGAAAATCGGTTACGCTCCGATTTGTATTATCGCCTTAATACTTTCCAAATTGAGATTCCTCCACTGCGCGATCGCAAAGAAGACATTCCGCCGCTCGTTACTTTCTTTGTAAAGCAATTCGCCCAGCAACTTGGCAAAACCGAACCGGCGGTGGCGCCGGATGCGTTCCAAAAATTGCTCGATTATTCGTGGCCGGGCAACGTCCGCGAACTGCAAAACACGATTGAATATGGGGTGGTGCTGGCGCGGCAGAACTTGATCGGTGTGAAAGAGCTGCCGGCAGAGGTTCAATTACCGACCGCACTGCAACGGAAGGAGCGCCCGGCGGCCGGCGCAGATCAAGGCGTGCAAAGCCTCGAGGATATGGAGCGGGCGACAATTCTCCAGGCGCTCGCGCAATGCCACGGAAATAAAAAGAAAGCGGCGCAACTCCTCGGAATCCAGCGGCCCACGCTTTATAACAAGATGAAGCGTTACGCGATCGAGATCTGATGCTGGAGCCGTCGCCGTGTAGGCGACGCGACACGCGAGCTGTAAGGATGGCGCTTCGCACCCGCCTTCGTAATACTACGGCGCGGCCAGCAGCGAAGCGGCTACAGCCGACGCGACGCGCACATGTGTTGGAACCGCGCGCCACGTTTCGCAGAGCGAAACGGCACAATCACTGGCACTGTTGCGAGCCCGCGCTAAGATCGACAATATAATGGCTCGCCATCTCGAACAAGTTCTGGCCCATGCCGAGAGCCAGCTCGCTATCACCGGCGCGCAGCGTCCCACCGAAGTTCTGCCCATCTACAAAAAGTTTCTCAAGATCGAGGAACATCGGCTGCGCTTGAAGCATCAGGCAGGCGGCGGCGGCCGCGAGATTTGCGCGCGCCGCGTCGACCTCGTCGATATTCTATTGCGCCACGCTTTTACCGCCGCGACGGCCGCAGCTATCAAAGAAACCGGCACCACCGAATCGGAGCTTGCCCTGATCGCGATCGGCGGCTACGGGCGCGGCGAGCTGAATCCGTTTAGCGATGTCGACGTCATGCTTTTGCATCGGCAGAGCGCCGGCCGCATTTCGCCGTACATCGAGCAAATGGTCGAGCAGATCCTTTATCTGCTGTGGGACATCGGTTTCAAGGTGGGACATTCCACGCGCTCGATCAAAGAAGCGATCGCCCAGGCCAACCGCGACATGTTGACGAAGACCGCGATGCTCGAGTCGCGTTACCTTGCCGGCGATCCGCTCCTGGCCGATGAATTCCGCCAGGAATTCCGTTCGAAATGCGTGGCTGGTTACGAGCGTGAGTACGTCGAATTGCGCATGCAGGACCAGGCCGCGCGTCATCAAAAGTCCGGGAACAGCGTCTATCTGCAAGAGCCAAACGTGAAGCGCGGATGTGGTGGTCTGCGCGACTATCAAAATCTGCTTTGGATGTCCTACTTTAAAGAGGGCACGCTGAGCACGAGACATCTGGTCGGGAAGGATTGGTTAAGCCAAACCGACCAGCGGCGCATCGAAGACGCTTACGACTTTCTGTTGCGCGTGCGGACCGACCTCCATTACGCGACCGGGCGCGCCTCGGACATCCTGCATCTCAATCTCCAGGAACAAATTGGACAGCGTCTCGGTTATCACGCAAAAAACGCGCAACTGCGCAGCGAAGCATTGATGCGCGATTACTACAAGCATTCGCGAAATATTTTTCGCGTCACGGAACGGATCACCGAACAATTCGCAAGCGGTTATTCGACGGCGTGGACGCGTTCGCTGCTCGGCTTTTTACCATTGCGCCGTGGAGACGAAAAACAGTTTGGACCTTTTTACAGTCGCACTGGCCAGCTCCATACCGACGAGCGAGACCTCTTTACGAAGAGTTCCGCGGAGATGATGCGCGCTTTTCAATTGGCGCAGGAGCAACATGTAGATCTTAGCCCGGAGCTGGAGGACTTGATTACACGGCGGCTGGGCCAGGTGACCCGGACTTACCGTTATGAGAAAGGGACGCGCGAAATGTTCAGGACAATGTTATCGCGCAAAGGCGACGTTGGGCGCGTCCTGCGCATGATGCACCGCGTGGATTTTCTCGGGCGTTACATTCCGGAGTTTGGGCAGCTCACCTGTCTGGTGCAGCACGAATTTTTCCACCGATATACCGCGGACGAGCACACCTTGGTTTGCATCGACAAACTCGACGCTCTGGCGAACACGCAAGATCCAAAAATGTTTGCCTACCGCCGGCTCTTCGAATCGCTCGAAGATCCCTTCGTCCTGTATCTGGCCTTGCTCCTGCACGACACCGGAAAAGCGGTCGGCGCTCGCCCGCATTCCGAAGCGAGCGCTCTGTTTGCGCAAAGAGTGGCCACCCGGCTCCAGCTGTCGGCCGAACAGCGCAAGTCACTCACGTTGCTCGTCGATCACCACCTCACCCTTTCGAACATCGCCCAGCAGCGGAACCTGGACGACCCGGCGACAATCGTGGAATTTGCCAACATCGTGAAGAACCAAAGGAACCTGGATGCGCTTATGTTGCTGACTCTGGCGGACGGTCAAGGGACGAGTGCAGAAGGGTGGTCGGACTGGAAGGAGTCGCTGGTTTGGCACCTCTACCACGCGACTTCGCAATATCTCGCCAACCAGAAGTCGTATTACGAGCAAACAAAAATCGAGCGCGAAGGTTTGCGAAACAAGGTGTCCCAGCTTGTGCCCGCGGATTATGCGGACGAGATCGACGCACATTTTGATTTCATGCCGGACAACTATTTCAGAAGTTATGGAGTTCCGGAAATCGTTACTCACCTCAAGCTGTTTCGCTCCTTTCTTGAAAACGCTTCCACAAGTAGTGATCGCCCGCTCGTCCCGGCCATTGCGTGGGAAGCTTTTCCGAAACAGGGACACACTATTTTTTCGATATGCACCTGGGACCGTCCTCAGCTGCTGGCCAAGATTGCCGGTTCTTTTTCCGTTATTCCTCTCAACATCCTGAGCGCGGACATCTTTTCGCGCGGCGATCACGCCGTCCTCGATATCTTCAAGGTCTGCGATACGAAGGCGCACGCCGTGACCGATCCGCGCGACCTCACCCTGGTGGAAAAAACTCTGGGCAGCGCCCTGGAGAATGAGACTTTCGATTTTGAACCATTGATGGAACGAGCGCGCCGCGAACATCGGCATCTCCTTGGCCAGGAGATCGAATTCCCCACCAGCATTGTCATCGATAACAAAACGCATCCGGCTTACACGCTTATCCAAGTGCAAACGCCGGACCGCATCGGCCTGCTTTACGAGCTGCTTTCCTGTTTGGGGCGAGAGGGTGTCTCCATCGCGCTGTCACGCATCAGCACGCAAAACGGCGCAGCCATCGACACCTTTTACGTGGTTGATGAAACCACCCGTGGCAAAGTGATCGACTCACAACGCATCGCTGCGCTGCAGAAGCATTTGCAAGCCGCCGCGCTCGATACGTCTCCATGAACGCCTTGATACTGGCAGCCGGTTACGCCACCCGGCTATATCCCCTCACCCTGAACAAGGCGAAACCGCTTCTCGAAGTGGCGGGCAAACCCATCATTGAATGGGTCGTGGACAATCTCGCGCCGGTTCCGGAATTGGAAACGATTTACGTGGTGACGAACAATAAGTTCGCCGCCGATTTTTCTGCCTGGGCCCACGCTTATCAAGATCGATATCCACATTTCAAATTCAAGATCATCAATGACGGCTCCGCCAGCGACGACGACAAGTTAGGCGCGATCGGCGACATCAATTTGGTTTTGACTCGGGAAGACGCCGTTCCGAGAAGCGATTTGATTGTCGTCGCCGGCGACAACTTATTTAGTGAACCGCTCGGCGGTTTCGCGGAGACGGCAAGGAATTCCGAAGGGACCATCGGCGTTTACGACGTGGGAAGTTTGGAAGCGATCAAGAAATACGGCTGTGCCGAAGTGGATGCGGAAGGCATCATTACTCACTTTGAGGAGAAGCCCGCAAAACCGAAGAGCACTTTGGCCGCGATCGCTCTCTATTATTACGCCCGGGACCTCCTGCCGCTTTTCAAAACCTATATCGCGGCCGGTAACAATCCGGACCAGCCCGGCCGTTTCGTGCAATGGCTTTACACGCGCAAGCCGCTGAAGACCTTCCAGATCAAAGGCAAATGGCTGGACATCGGCAGCAAAGAAACACTGGAAGAAGCGAACAAGGTTTTCGCAAAACTGTAGCGGCGCTCTATTTATCGCGCTGTAGCCTTGGCGAAAGCGGATGACCGCCGAAAATAATTAGATCCGGCGGTCGCAGACCGCCGCTACAGAAGAGTTACTGTCGATCTTAGCGATGGCCGATCTGGCCTGCCGAGCCGACGCTCTCAGCGAAGGCCGCAGCCGCTACTTCAACCGACCCTCGTCAAACTCGATCAGGTCGAAATAGGTCTTGATGTCTTTGCGGCTGGCGCCGCCGGCTTCTTTCAGGAAGTGAGTGAAACGCGCTTTCTTTGCCGCGGTATCGGGATGGCGGGAGATCATTTCCCTATTCCAGTGTTCGAGCTCCTCGTCGGAATGTTTAATTCCGTTCTCCACCACCCACTGCAGAATCGATTTGTCGTCCTCCAATTGAGCGGCCGCCTCTTCAAAGGCGTCGCCGTTGAGTTTTAAAAAGGCGAGCAAGTGCTTGTCGAAGCCAACGGTTTTGTAGTTGTAACCGTTGAGCAAACCTTTCCGGTGAAGTTTCGCCTTGTCGATTAAACGCGGCAGATGAACGTATCCGCCGAGTTTTTCGTAGGGACTGCGCGGTCGCAGTTTTTGCATCAACCCGAACCTAGGTCGCGGGAAGGGGCTGAGCAACAGGCGGCGCGGTTTCGGGCGTGCTTTCGCTCGGCGTGGCCGGTTGTCCCGGAAGCAATTCGGCTTGCGTGAGGTCGGCTTTACCAATCACGAGTTGCCCTGAGAAAATTCCGTCCTTTTCCACGACGATAGATTTCGCCGTCACATTTCCATCGAGCACAGCATTTTTGTGAATCTTGACGACCGTTTCGGCTATGATTTCACCTTGCATTCGGCCCTTGATATCAATGGTCGAAACACGAACCCGCCGGAAAAATTGAACATCTGATTTCTTTTCCACGGTGACCGACTGTGCGGTTAGGCGGCCCGGAATTTTACCGACATAATTGATCGTGGCGGCATCAGAACACTGCAAACTGCCCCGCAGTTTGCCCTCGATGAGCGCGTTTCGGCACATGACACTCGTGCTGCTCAGATCGCCTTTAACGGTGAGGTGAAGATCGCCGCGTGTGCGAATGCTTCGGCTGAAGCTCGTCGTGATTTTGTAATCACGCAGGTCGATATGCGCACTACATCCCGGACAGTTTGTCGATGTCGCCGCGTCACTGACTTCATGCTTCCGCTTGCACTCAAAGCATGCGACCAGGCGGCTGCGTTGCCGGTTCCAAAGGCCTTCGATTTTTCGAAAACCCGTAGGTTCTGCAGCGGGCGCGGATTCTTCTTTAGCGCGAAGCTTTAAGCCCGCCTTCGGAGCGGAAGGGACAAAGCTGTTGCCGCACTGCCGGCACATCGTGCTTTTCGCCGCCACATAGTCCATCTGCTTAAACCCACAGTGTGGACATTCCACACTGAGCTTGGCAGGCGACGGCTTTGCGGGCACGACTTCTGTGAGCAGTAACTATGCGCTTAACCTGAAATCTTTAACGAGCGCCGCTGAACGCAGGCGTCTTGGCAGGCTCGTCATGGCGCACAACTTCCGGACGGCCGGAGGTCGACGGTTTTGCCGACGTCACGCTCATCCCGCTGGTCACTTCCGACTTACCGACAAAGGTCGCGCCTTCCTCGATGATGAGGCGGGCCGCTTTCAGGTCACCTTGCAGTGTGCATTTCGATTTCAACTCGCAACGCTCGTTCACTGTGATGTTGCCCTGCACTTTTCCAAATACGATGATCGACTTGGTCTTGATTTCACCACGAATGTCCGCGTGCTCACCGATTGTCAGCACTCCCTCGGAATTAATCTCGCCTTCGACTTTCCCGTCGATGAGAAGTTCTTTTTGAAACTTGATCGAGCCTTTGATCTCGACGTCGCTCGAGAGGATATCTTTGCCAGTGTGTTCAGCCATAAATTTTTGGTAATCGGTTGTTGTTTGTGATTGTCTTGGTTGGTCGCCGTGGGCGGCTCGGTTACTGTCCTCAGGCGCCGCCAGCGATCCTTCACCGATCGCCGACATAGGCTTCTGCGGGATGAATTTCTTTAACACGCGCCAGTATTATTCACCACCTGGGGGCTGTCAACGGATTCTCACAGGGAAACGGCAGGTTTTTCACCGGTTATCCTCAACCTTGAACAGCTTACTCACAGAATTTTGGCTTTTCAGGGCCAAAAAACTGCGTCCGATCGGTGGAGCCCGCCAAGTTCGCTTGGTTAAAAAGTCCGCCTTCGCTCGCCGCGGCGACGTGCGGCCCGACAGCCCCGAAAGCTTTCGGGGCTGGGCCCGCCAGGATTCGAACCTGGGACCAAGGGATTATGAGTCCCCTGCTCTAACCGCTGAGCTACAGGCCCATGTGTTACGGATTGAAGCATAGTATGTCATTGACGACCAACCCCGAAAGCATTCTGGGCCGCTCTAACTCCGAAAGCCTTCGCGAGCAGGCCGCTGAGCTACAGGCCCGCATGAGCAGGTAACAAAACATATCCCATCCCGGATGACCAATCCCGAAACGCTTTCGGGAGTGCTCTATGTTCGAAGTTTTGCGCAACTCGGCACCTACGGCCGACGCTCTCTTTGCTCGATTAGCCTGCCGCCCTTACCGAGCTGTTTAGCAGTTAGTAATGACGCACATCTACTTCGATGCGTCGGCTGTTTTGCAGCCTCAGTGTTTTATAGTAACGCTCGCGCTCCGTTGGGGTCATTTGCTCTAAGTAGGACAGGCTTGAGGCTTGCGAGTTGGGAGCAACAGTGATTCGTCCATTTTGTGTGGTGGGCGATGCATAATTAACGGCATCGCCGTTGGCTAAACGTTGCGTGACCGTTGAGGGATTAGGTTGCTCAGCACGATTGCGGCTGACTACCGGTTGACTTCGCATCCGGTAGGGAACCTGCCCAGAAGCAATCAGCGCCTCGCGCTCGGCTCTCAAGAGCGATCGTTGGTCGGCGTCATCAGGTCGCCCGCTAAGGGGCGCAGCCAATAGGCGATCGATCTCGACGATCCGTTCAGCGGCCGTCTGGCCAGCAGGTGTCGCGGCAGGCACGCGAGTCGCCTGCGACGGCGCTGGCGGCGCAACCTGGACTTCGCTCTTAGAACAACCGCATAGGCACGATATGGCGACACCGATGGTCGCGATTTGGCTGAGACGAAGTAGTTGTATCATTCCGACGGGGAGAAGCTGTTGCATGAGGGAGGAAAGCAAAGCAGCCGCGATGCCAGTCCTGCTCATTTGACCCACTCGACGGACGCCAAGATCCCAGAAATTATTTGAGCGCAATTAATTTTCACGGGTCTTTGCACGGCCGATTGCTGAATTTGCCAATCCGGGGCGATTTGGGAATTCATTGTCGCCTGTCCTCTATAGTTTCTCCTTTGGAAAACCGGCTGCAATGCCACATTCCTCGCTCAGACTTTGAGCTTTCCCTAAGCGAAGTGGTCTGCCTACGCTTCTTTTAATCCTCCGCGATGCCCAATCAGCCACCCGCCATTCAAACTTTTCAGATGCCTCGGATTCCGGTGCGGATGATCGCCGGCATTTTCTCGATCATTGTCCTGATCGTTCTTGCGTGGACATCTTATTATACCGTGCAGGCCGAATCGGAAGGCGTCGTCCTTCGCTTTGGCAGGTTTTTGAAAACGGTGGAACCAGGCCTGCATTTCAAGTTTCCTCTCGGCATCGACCAAGTCACCGTCCTGCCAACACGCCGGCAGTTAAAGCTTGAGTTCGGTTTCTTCACATCCGGTTACTCGAATCCCGATCAACCGGGGAAAGATGCGCAGGAAGAAAGGTCGATGGTCACAGGCGACTTGAACGCCGCGCTCGTGGAATGGGTCGTGCAATACCGCATCGACGATCCCAAGCAGTATTTGTTCGACGTTCGTAATCCCGCGCAGACGTTGCGCGATTTATCGGAAGCGGCCATGCGCGAAGTGATCGGCGACCGC
>JBEEGY010000078.1:0-5516 GCA_041167145.1 Verrucomicrobiota bacterium | reverse complement strand
AGTCTTGCGAAGGCGGGTTGAATATTGAACGTTTCCTGCGTGAGGTCGCAAAAATCCACGCGGTTGATCGAACCAAAAAAAATCTACCGCGACTTCCCGCCAGCTCGCCCCTATCTCATCGGCGTCTCCGGCGGTCGCGACTCCATCGCGCTCCTGCGTTCGCTCGTCGATCTTGGTTACAAGAAACTGGTCGTCTGCCATCTAAATCATCAACTGCGTGGACGTTCGAGCGGCGCCGACGCGCGCTTCGTGGAGAAACTGGCCGCTAATTACGCTGTCGATCTTGCGATTGGTTCGACAAACGTCCGCGCTTTCGCCGCAAAAAAGAAGATGTCGATCGAAACTGCTGCACGCGATGCGCGCTATAAATTTTTCGCACAAGTCGCGAAACGCAAAAGATGCCGCACCATCTTCCTCGCGCATCACGCCGATGATCTCGTTGAAACTTTCCTGATCAACTTGTTCCGCGGCGCCGGGACCGCCGGATTAAGCGCCATGCGCGACGTCTCAACGCGCCGGGTTGAAGATGTCGATCTCATAATCGTCCGCCCGCTTCTCGGTGTTTGGCGCGCTGATATCGACAAATACGTTCGGAAACACCGGCTGAAATCTCGCGAAGACGCTTCGAATAAGGATCTCGCGCCTCTGCGCAATCGCATTCGCCGCCGCGTCATCCCCTATCTCGAAAAAAATCTCGACCGCAACATTCGTCAGAACATCTGGCGAACAGCGATGATCGCGTCGGAAGAAGAAAGCTTTTTCGAGAAGCTGCTTCCCGAAAAGCTTTCGAGCCTGACCGCGCTGGCGGTTGAGCCGCTCCGCAAAATGTCCACGGCAGTGCAACGGCGCATGCTGCACAAATGGTTGCGCGCCGCGGACGTTTCCGATATCGGCTTCGACTTGATTGAGCGTGTCCGTTCTCTTCTCGACACGGAAAGTCGCGTCGCAAAAACGAATCTGCCGCAAGATCGCCATGTTCGTCGGCGCGAGAAAAAGCTTTTTATCGAAGGCTAATCTGCTCCTCGCGGACGAAAAGAATCAGGAATGACAAGAACTTCCTATTGGATTGATAGCGCGCCGATCAAGTCGTTTCCGGCGGTGCAACATGACATCAAGGTGGACGTCCTCGTCGTCGGCGCGGGCATCACTGGAATCACCACCGCGTATCTTTTGAAGAAAGCGGGACTGACCGTGGCGTTGATCGAACGGGAACGTGTCGCCATGATCGACACCGGCCACACCACCGCGCATCTCACACACGTGACCGATGTGCGCCTGCGTGAGTTGGCTGGGAATTTTGGCAACGATCACGCGCAAGCGGCCTGGGACGCAGGCGCGGCGGCGATCGACCAAATCGAAGCGATTGTCCAGCAAGAGAAGATTGGGTGCGAGTTCACACGCGTACCCGGCTATCTCCACGCGCCGATGGACGGCGATCCCGATAAGGAGCGCGACGCACTTAAGAAAGAAGCGGAGTTGGCCGACGAACTTGGCTTTGACGCGACTTATCTCGATTCAATTCCGCATTTCAATTTGCCCGGCGTGCGTTTCGCCAACCAGGCAAAATTTCATCCACGCAAATATCTTGGCCAACTGGTTGCCACCATTCCCGGTGATGGCTCGCACGTCTTCGAGGAGAGCGAGGCAGGCGAATTCGATGCGGAAAAGCGCCGTGTAAAAGTGAGAAACCATTGGATCGGTTTTCAACGCGTCGTGCTGGCGACGAACAATCCATTGGTTGGGTTGGCCAGTATTAGTTGGGCGACTTTGTTTCAGACAAAGCTCGCGCTCTACAGCAGTTACGTTCTGGGCGCGATGGTGCCGCGGGGCGCGATTCCGATTGGCCTTTTTTGGGACACGAAAGATCCTTACGATTATCTGCGCGTAGATCGACATGACGATTTCGATTACGCGATCTTCGGCGGCGAAGATCATAAAACCGGACAAGTCTCGGACACAGAAAAATGCTTTGCCCGGCTCTTCGAGCAATTGAAAAAAATCGTGCCGACCGCGCGACTCGACCATCGCTGGTCGGGACAGGTGATCGTCACCAATGATGGGCTGCCCTTTATCGGTTCGAATGCCGACGGCCAGTTCATCGCCACGGGATTTTGCGGCAACGGCATAACCTTTGGGACTATTTCCGCCATCATGGCGCGCGATTGGGCAACGGGCGCGAAAAATCCATGGAGCGACCTGTTCGATGTCGAGCGGAAGAAAATTAAAGGTGGAACGTGGGATTATCTGCGCGAGAACAAAGATTATCCGTATTACTTGATCAAAGACCGGTTCACGCGCGCCGAAGCAGATTCGGTTCGCGACCTAAAACCTGGTCACGGGATGATCGTAAAGTCGCGAGGCAAAAAAGCGGCCGCGTATCGCGATCCTGACGGCAAAGTGCACAAGGTCTCGGCCGTTTGCACGCATATGGGGTGCATCGTGCGCTGGAATCCCGCGGAATCGACATGGGATTGTCCGTGTCATAGCTCGCGCTTCAAACCGAGCGGCGAAGTGATTGCCGGCCCGGCGGAAGATCCACTGCCGCCGGCATGAACTGTAGCGGCGGTCGATGGCCGCCGGATTTATGTCATTCCGAGCAAGGTCGAGGAATCTCTTACCAATGTCCGGAGGATAGCAAGAGATGTCTCAACTCCGCTCGACATGACAAGACGGCGCTCATCGGCGCCGCTACAATGAATCCATGTTTATCTGTGTTAATCCGTGGCTAGACTAATCTGGTCATGAGTACCGACATCCGCGTCCGCTTCGCCCCCTCGCCCACCGGCTATTTACACATCGGCGGAGCGCGCACCGCGCTTTTCAATTGGCTCTTCGCGAAGCATCACGGCGGGAAATTGGTTCTCCGCGTTGAAGACACCGACAAAGCGCGCAACACCGAGGAAGCCGCAGTCGCCATCTACGAAGGGTTGCGCTGGCTGGAACTCAATTGGGACGAGGGTCCGCACGCCGGTGGAAACTTTGGCCCTTATTTTCAAAGTCAACGCACCGAAATCTACGAGCGTTACCTCAAGAAACTTCAGGATGCAGGTCACATCTTCGAGGACCAGGGGGCGCTGCGCTTTCGTTCACCGCGCGAACACGTCATCGTGGACGACCTGGTTTGCGGCAAGATCGATTTCGATCTCACGAATCCCGGAACGCATCCCGACATGACCGTTCGCCGTCCGGACGGCTCGTGGATTTTTCATTTCGTCAACGTGATCGACGACATCGAGATGAAAATCTCGCACGTCATCCGCGGCGAAGATCATCTCTCGAACACGCCCAAGCACATCGAGCTTTATCGCGCGCTCGGCGCCACTCCGCCGCACTTCGCGCACATTCCGCTTATTCTCAATCACGACGGTTCGAAGATGAGCAAACGCGATGAAGGCGCGCGTGTCGCCACTTACATCGAACAGGGCTATGTGCCCGAAGCGGTGCGCAATTATCTTTGCCTGCTCGGCTGGTCGCCCAAGGACAACCGCGAGAAGATCGACATCGACGAAGTGGTGAAACTTTTCGAGCTCGAAAAAATTAATCGCCGTAACGCCGCCTTCGACCTCAACAAATGTTTTTGGCTCAACGGCCAATATATAGCGCAAATGTCGCTTGAACGTTTCACCGACCTGAGCCGTCCGTTCCTTGCGAAAGCAAACATCGTCAGCTCGGTAGGGCGAGAACACGACGTGCCGGGAGGCCGTCGGGTAGACGGGAAGGCTGAAACGCTGAGCGATCGGGAGATCGCGAATCATTCTGTCGAGCCGACGAAAGCAATTCACGGCTCCGCGGAGCGTCGCCCTACCGCCATAGACGAAAAATATCTCCGCGCCGTGCTCGCCATCGTGAAAGAGAAAATCAAGTTGTTCAAAGATGTCCCGGAATGGACGGCTTATTTCTTTACCGAGGATTACCCCTTCGATCCCGCATCAGTTGAGAAAGTTTTTGGCAAACCGGAAGCAGCCACGCATCTGGCGGCGTTACGCGACGACTTCGCCAAGATCGACAACTGGAACGCCGAGACATTGGAATCGACGTTGAAAAATCTCGCGCAGAAGCTTGGCTGCAAAACCGGCGATCTTGTTCATCCGGCCCGCGTCGCCGTCAGCGGCCGCTCTGTCGGGCCGAGTCTTTATCATATGCTCGAAGTCATGGGCAAAGAGCGCGTGCTCGCCCGCTTTGAACGAATGAAATCGCAGCTCGGCGCGGAATGAAAAAAAACGCGCTCCTCAAAAAACTTCCCAAACTCCCAAGCATGTCATCCCGAGCGAAATGAGGGACCTCACCCACGAAGATTGGTTCACTCTTCGAACTGAGAACGTTTCATCGTCCCATGCGAGGTTCCTCACTCCGTTCGGAATGACATGAAAAGAAGGGTCGTGAAAGAAATTATACTCCAAAGCGTGTCATCCCGAGCGAAGCGAGGGACCCCACCCGCGAAGATTGGATCACACTTCGAACTGAGAACGTTTCATTAGCCTATGCGAGGTTCCTCACTCCGTTCGTAATGACATGAAAAGAAAGGTCGCGAAAGAAATTACACTCCCAAGCATGTCATCCCGAGCAAAGCGAGGGACCTCACCCACGAAGATTGGTTCACACTTCGAACTGAGAATGTTTCAGCAGCCTATGCGAGGTTCGTCACTCCGTTTGGAATGACATGAAAAAGAAACAAGCGACGGAAATTACACTCCCAAGCGTGTCATCCCGAGCGGAGCGAGGGACCTCACCCACGAAGATTGGTTCACTCTTCGAACTGAGAACGTTTCATCACCCTATGCGAGGCTCCTCACTCCGTTCGGAATGACGTGAAAAAGAAACAAGCGAAGGACGTGTACACGCTGGCCGATTTAAAGAATTGGCAGGATGCCAATCCGCCAATTCGTCTTGGCATCATGGGCGATCCGGTCGCGCATTCACTTTCGCCGCAAATGCAAAACGTCGCGCTCAAGCATTGCAAACTCGACATGCAATATGCGGGGTTTCACATTTTGCCGGGTGAGCTGCGCGAAGCATTGCAATTAATTCGCGAATTGGATTTCGTCGGCGTAAACCTGACCGTGCCGCACAAGATCGCCGCCCTCGACTTTGTCGATGAGCTCGACTCCGAAGCGAAGCAGATCGGCGCGGTGAATACGGTCAAGATCGAGAATGGAAAGTCGATCGGCTTCAACACCGATGGCGTCGGTTTTACGCGCGCAATTCGCGGCGAGTTCTCCGTCGATCTCCGCGATCTGCGTGTCATGTTGCTTGGCGCAGGCGGCGCGGCCCGCGCCATCGCCATGCAATGTGCGCAAGCCAATTGCGAGCGTCTCGTTATCGTGAACCGCACGATCGAAAAGGCGAAACAGCTGGTGCGCGAACTTCAGCCGCGCTTGTCCGGGCCGCGCGTGTTGGGTCCGGTGGCGCGTCTTGAAGCGGTGCCATGGGATGAACGCGCCCTTCGCTTCCAACTGGAACATGTCGATCTTGTCGTAAACGCCACAACGCTTGGTTTAAAGCCAAACGATCCGGCG
>JBEEGY010000077.1:0-4425 GCA_041167145.1 Verrucomicrobiota bacterium | reverse complement strand
CATGTATTCTTTGGGCAACCCCAAACGCATCCCGCGCAGGTCGCGCCCCAGCGCCGCGGTGTAATCCGGGACCTCATCGGGAAGGCTGGTGCTGTCGTTCGGGTCGTGACCAGCGATTGCGTTCATGATCAACGCCGTGTCGCGGACAGTTTTTGTTAGCGGCCCGACTTGATCGAGAGACGAGGCGAACGCGACCACACCGAAGCGCGAGACCCGGCCATAGGTGGGCTTGAAACCGACCACGCCAGAGAGCGCCGCCGGTTGCCGAATCGACCCGCCCGTGTCGGTGCCGAGCGCGCCGAACGCTTCGCCGGCCGTGACGGCCGCGGCCGAACCGCCGCTCGATCCTCCGGGAACCCGCGACAAGTCCCAAGGATTGTGCGTCACTTTCACACTTGAGTTCTCCGTCGACGAACCCATGGCAAATTCGTCCATGTTGGTTTTGCCGAACGGGATCGCGCCGGACGCGCGCAATTTCCCAATCACCGTGGCATCGTACATGGCGCGGTAATTCGCCAGGATCTTGGACGCGCAAGTGCACGGCTGCCCGGCCACGCTGATGATGTCCTTGATCGCAATGGGCACCCCGCCGAGGGCAAGATCGACATCCACCTTTTCCGCCTCTTTGAGCGCAGCTTCGAAATCGATCGAAAGATAAGCGTCGATCTTCGGATCGACATCCGTGATGCGTGTTTGCAGCGTTTCCAGAACTTCGCGCGGCGAAATTTCGCGGCCTCGAAGCAGAGCTTGCAGTTCGGCGATGTTGAGCGCCGGCAAATCAGACCGGCTCATGGCGCCGATTGGCGAAAAGCATGAGCAATTTTGCCATAGTCGAGCCACCCCTCACCCTCCCCTCTCCCCTCGCTGCGAAGGCAGAGGATTACTAGTCGCGCCGTAGCGCAGCGTAGGCGGAAGGTGAGGGGTGCTGGCTTTGTGTACCCGGAATTTTCCGCGCCGCGCATACCATCCGTCGCGCTCATTCGACGACCTTGGTGACGATGAACAGGTTGTTCGGTCCGAGCCGGACTGGCATTTTGCACGGAGCGTTGCTCAATGCTTCCTCAGCCGTGAACCAGTCGCGCGGCTCATCTTCCCGAAAGACATTGAACATGGGCACGGCATGCGCGGACGCTTCCACGTGGCTGACGTCCACTCCGCGCAGCGCCTCCGCGTATTTCAAAACGTCGCTCAGCTGTTGTTGGAAGAGTTGCGTTTCCTCGTCAGTCAAATTAAGCCGCGCCAGTTTGGCAATATAGGCAACGTCGAGATCAGTCGTCTTACCCATGGCCGCGAATTAGACGTGCCAACGACTCAAAAGCCAAATTAAGGTGATGGCGAGCGCGACCAGCAGGATTAAAAACACGATCCGCCCTTCCTGGCGTTCTTTGCGCAGCGAACCCCGCCGCTTCGTTCCTCTGCTCTCGTCGCCGTAACGTTTATCCTGCAGCGCGATTGAAACATCCAGGCGGTTGCCACCTTCGTTCGCTCGGATGAGCAATTCTTCCCGCTGGCGCCGCGCCGTTTCCTCGGCCGCGCGCGGCGCGTCCGCGATCATGCGTTCGAGTTTCTCCACCTTACCGCGAAGATCCGATTCCTCCTGCGCGAGTTCGCGTTGTTTCTGACCAATCGGCGTGGTCGATCTAGACGGGCGGCGAAGCATGGAAAATCACCGGTTCGTCGCAGAAGCCATCCAAAAGAAAAGAAAGAGCGCGATGAAACCGAAGATGATCAGCGGCAGAGAGAGGGCCAGGCCGATTTGCATCCATTGCAGGAGCGAGCGGCCCCCGTTTAACTCCGAGATGTCGGGCGCGACTTCCGGCAGGGAAGCACCCCCCGCATTTTCGCCGCCCGCCTGGAGCCGGCTGCGCTGCTGACTGAATTCCGTGCGGGCATCGTCCACCGCGCTCAAGGCCCGGCTCAATTCCTTGTGCAATTCCGCCGGGTTCCAGCTCTTCGGATCGATCGCCTCGATGAGCTCGAGATGCTGCCCGAAACTTTCCCGCATCGCGCGCAACTGTTCGAGCCGCTTTTGCGTATCGTAAGCTTCGCGCTCGAGCACAACGAGTGAGCGCGTGAGCTTGTCCGTCATATCGGTGCGGCCGCGTTGCAGTTCCTCCTGCTTGCGGCTCAACTCCTCGAGCTCGCGTTTCTGTTTCTCGATCTGGTCCTGCTGGCGCTTGAGCTGGAGCAACTGCTCCTGCGCCTTTTGCACCTGCGAATCCAGATGTTCCGTAGAAAGCGATTCCTCTTCGTTGAGTTCCAGCATTTGCTCGATCGGTCGAATTTTTTCTACCATGACAATTAGCGGCGCACAATTTGGCGACGGCCGCTGTCGCCACATTAGTTAGGGGCTTTCAAAATTCCAGATTTTTCCCCAAGGAATTTTCAGTTGCGTTTATCTTCCCGATTTGCGCTTCGTGTTGGCGCGGCGTCGATCCAGCCGCTAAAATCACCGGCCGCAATTCATTGGGCGAAATGAACAGGATCGATAATCACGCAATTGACGCACCGCTGCCAGGCGAACGCGTTTACGATCAATCCATTTTTATCGCCGGGAAATTTGCCTGGCCGGACGGCAGCCCCTCTCCTCGATTAGTTCGCGCGTCGGTTGACGACGTTTGTATCGGTGAAACACGAGTGTTCACCGAGACAGATTCTCCGGAACGGCGATCTGAATACAAAATCCTGGGAAGACTTCCCGGGCCAATCACGGCGCTGCGAGAGGCGGTCATTGCCACCAGGCTTTACCTCGACGCAGACGAGATGGGACAGAAGTTGGGTGAAGTACGCGTGCAACTTGTTCCCGCTCGTTTGCGCGAACGTCATTACGGCGAAGTAGTTCCGCCGGACCAGGCGAAGGTGTTGCACCGCGAAAATATTTACGGCTCCGGGCCGCCGATCGAACAAGCTTCACCCCAGGTCCTTCAACTCGTTCTCGGGTACCTGTCACCGGGAAGTTCGATTGTCGATGTTGGATGCGGCGCGGGAGCATTTGGTCCTGGACTGATGAACGCGGGACACAAATGGATGGGTTTGGAGGTGAACGATCGCTGCTTCGAACTGCTCGAGCGCCGCAGGCTGCCGTTCCGGAAACTGACCGATGCCACCCCGCGATTTCCCTGCGCCGATCACGAATTCGATCACGCCATTTGCATCGAAGTGCTCGAGCACATCAAAGATCCCGGCCCGTTTCTCGGCGAAATCGCCCGGGTGATTCGCGGTCGCGCGCTGTTTTCCGTGCCGAACCTGGAAGTGCTGCCGTATTTAAAGGATTGGGAGGCCGTGCCCTGGCATTTGCTCGAAGGTACTCACGTGAATTTTTTTACACGGACGAGCCTGCGCACTTTGCTCGAGCAATACTTCCGGCGGGTAGAGGTTTTTTCCTACGCGGAACATCCGCTCCGCACGCGAGATGAAATTGCGTTGCACGCGCATCTCTTTGCCATCGCCGAATCCTAACTCTGACGGGCTCACCTGCCCGGCATCATTTCGAGCAGGAATCCTTTGAAATATTCTGTCTCCGGCAATGTTGGCAAAACTGGGTGATCGGGCGCCTGCTCGAAGCGCCGCACTTTTCTGGCCGAGCGTCGCGCGTCTACCAACGCATCGGCGAGCATTTGCGCGAACGCGCTTTCGCTCACGTGATGCGAGCACGAAAACGTCGCCAGCACACCGTCCTTGGATAACAACTTGAAGGCGCGCACGTGCAGTTCCCGATAACCGCGCAACGCATCGCGCAATCCGCCTTTCGTTTTTGTAAATGACGGCGGATCGAGAACAATCAAGTCGTATTGCGCGTCCGCCTTTTCGGCGGCGCGCAGGAATTGAAAAGCATCCTGTTTCATCCACTGCACGCTCAACTGGTTTCGCTCCGCATTTCTTTTCGCGGCTTCGATGTTTTCCACATTTTCCTCCACCGCGGTAACTTCGGCCGCGCCGGCGCGCGCGCAGGCCAGGGCAAACGCACCCTGGTTGGTGAAGCAATCCAGCACGCGACGACCGGAAGCAAATTGTGCGACCGCTTCATAATTGCGCGCCTGATCGAGATAGAAACCGGTCTTCTGCGCGCCGAGAAGATCGACATCGAATTTCAGACCGCCGATTTCGATCTTAATTTCCGTCGCCGCGGGGCCGCGCAAAACGCCGACGCGCAAATCCAATCCTTCCGCCCGGCGCACCGGCGCGTCATTGCGTTCGATGAGGGTCAGTTCTCCGAAAAGATCGACAATCGCATTTGCGATCAAATCTTTGCGCATGTCCATGGCCAGGGTCAGCGTTTGCAGAACGAGATGCTCGCCGTATCGATCGACGATCACGCCGGGCAACCCGTCGCTCTCGCTCCAAACCAGCCGGCAAAGTCGATGGTCGATCTGGCGCCGCTCCCGATATTCGGCCGCCTGACCGATCCGGCGTTTGAAGAAATCC
>JBEEGY010000076.1:0-7363 GCA_041167145.1 Verrucomicrobiota bacterium | reverse complement strand
CGAAAATGGAGCGACGCGTGTATTCGGTCCGCAGAAGGGAGCGACCGCTGACAAGATCGACATGTTGGAAGGCGGTCTGACAAAATTGGCCGACGTTGTGGCCCGGGATCTTGGCCGCGATTTCCGTAATGAACCGGGAGCCGGCGCGGCGGGCGGACTCGGATTTGGTCTGATGAGCTTTTGCGGCGCAATCATCCGGCCAGGTTTTGATCTTGTAGCCGAAACGGTCGGGCTTGAATCGAAAATGCAGGATGTCGATCTTGTGATTACGGGCGAGGGAAGTCTGGATCGACAAACGCTGGAAGGAAAAACGCCGGCCGGCGTGGTGCGATTGGCGCGGAAACTTGGCAAACGTGTTTACGCGATTGTCGGACGCGCCAGCGAAGATCGACAACCGCGCGAACTTTTCGATGGAGTTTACGAAGTCACACGAGCTGGAATGAGCGAGCAGGAAAGCATCGCGGATGCGACGGAGTTGCTGGGGGAAAGAGCGCGGGAGCTGGCGAGGAAATTGTAGCGGCGGTCTATTTATCGCGCTGTAGCCTGGCGAAAGCGGATGACCGCCGAAATTAATTAAATCCGGCGCTCATAGAGCGCCGCTACAGTTACAGGACTCGCGGAAGCGTTTGGAGGTTTCGACGTAGCTCCAGGCCCAGCGGGCAAGATCTTTTTGTTCGTCGAGCGTGAGCTGGCGCCGGATTTTGGCCGGGGAACCGAGGACGAGCGAGCCGGGTGGAATTTTCATCCCGAGCGTGACGAGCGCGTTCGCGCCAATGATGGAACGGGCACCGACTTCCGCACCATCGAGGACAATCGCACCCATCCCGATCAAGGCTTCATTGTCGATCTTGCACGCGTGCACGATGGCGCTGTGGCCAATGGTGACGAGCTCGCCGATAATCGTGGGGAAGCCGGTGTCGAGATGAATAACCGCGTTGTCCTGGACGTTCGACCGCGGCCCGATGACGATCCGGTTGATGTCGCCGCGCAGAACGGCGCCATACCAAACGCTTGATTGCTCCTCCAGGGTGACATCGCCGCCGACGGTCGCGTTGGGAACAATCCAGGCGGTCGGGTGAATGGTCGGACCTTTTTTTAAACGCGCGTCGATGCCGGCATGTCCGACAGGCAATGAATCAGGACCGACATTCATGTTAATTAACGCTCAACGTTCAACTTCCAAGCCGCCTTCGCAAGGCTATGGCGTGGCGAGCGCGCGCCGTCCAATTCGAAGAAGGGAAGCCCCGTCTTCTCGAGCAAGAGAAATTGCGGGATGGATTCATGCATCGTAAGCGGCTTACGATGAAATCGCTGTAGCCAGGGCGCTCTGTCGCCGTGTTCCAAACGCCCCGGCAGAGCGGGGCGGCTACAATTTGGACGCGCGATAAGAGCTGGAACAAGAAACGGAGCAAGAGAAAGAATAAGAGCAGGCGCAGAATGCGATTTTATTCTCGCCACAGCTGAACGAATATAGCCGCCAATGCAAGACGTTCCTCCAAACACGTTGACACCATTTGTCTTTTCCGATCCCGGCGGTAAACGCTGGCCGCGGCTGCGCCTGATTGTACTCATTTTCGGCGCGCTGTTTTTTCTTGGGACAGTGCTCTTCGTGCAAACGCTTTTTGTAGCGCCGCAAATGCGCGTACCTTTTTCGCTGCGACAATTGAAAGGGCAGCTGAAAGCCTTGCAAATCCAGAAGGCGATCGGGCAGTTGCCGCCGGCTTCGTTGCTCTGGCAAAAGTTTGGGGCGGCGCGGCAGGCGGCCAAGAAGACGGGCGGCCCGACACCGGTTCCAGCGGCGCGACCGCGCAAGAAAGCAGCGAACAACGAAGTGCGGTTGGCCTTCTACACGAACGGCGATCCCTACAGTTATTCGTCGCTTGAGCAGCACGCGGCCCAGATCACACATGTTTGCCCGGAGTGGATGGCGGTGGTGAATGGAATGGGGGATGTGCAGGTCGATGCGGACAATCGTTTGCCGAAACTGGCGGCAAACAAAGGCATCGCCTTGATGCCGCTGCTCACGAACCTGGTGGGTGACGCGTGGCAGCCGGAAGCGATCGAAAATCTCGCGCATGGTCCGCCGGAGCGGCAGGACAAATTCATCGCGAAGGTATTGTCGATTTTACGCGATGCGAAAGCAGCGGGCGTGGTGGTCGACTGGGAGCAGATCGACCCGGCTTACAAAAAGGATATCACCGCCTTCATCGACAAGTTCACGGACGCGCTCCACTACGACGACAAGCAACTCTGGCTATGTGTGCAGCCTGGACAGGAGCTGGATTATATCGACTTCGATAATCTCGCCGACAACGTGGATCGGTTCGTGGCGATGCTTTTTGACGAGACCTCCGACATCGATCCGCCAGGACCGCTCGGATCGCGTTCGTGGTTTGAAGGATGGCTGCACGTCCTGATGGAAGATGCGGACACCAAACAATGGATCATCGCGCTTGGCAGCTACGGATACGATTGGACCGGCGGCGCGAAGAAGGCGGAGTTGATCAGCTTCCCTGAGGCGATGAGTCGTGCGCATAACGCGGAGATCGAATCGACCTCGGTGGCGGCGCCGGATTACAATCCCTCATTCTACTATGAGGACGCGGACAAGATCCACACGGTCTGGTTTCTCGACGCGATCACTTTCCTGAACGAACTGCGCCAGGTGCGCGAGCAAAAGGCGGGCGGCTTCGCGCTTTACCGGCTTGGAACAGAAGACACGGCGATTTGGGACGCGCTAAATGTGCCGGGCAATTTCAAGATCGAAAATCAAACGCGGCAGGCACTCGAAGTTCTAAAGGGGACAGATACGATCACGGACGTAGGCGAGGGCGAAATTGTGACGGTGGACGAAAGCCGTTCGGATGGAATGCGAAATCTGGCGGTTGATAAGGACGGTTTTCTCACCGCCAACTACACGAAGTTCCCCGAGTTTCCCACGTTGTACCATCAGGGGGCGGGCGGCGAACATCAGGTTGCGATCACGTTCGATGATGGTCCCGATCCGGAATGGACCCCGAAGGGTCTCGAGATTTTGAAAGCCGCAAATGTGAAAGCGGCGTTTTTTCTCGTTGGCGTAAACGCGGAACATTATCCGGGACTGGTCCGGCGGATTGTGAATGAAGGGCACGAGATCGGGAACCACACCTATTATCATCCCAACCTGGCCGATTGCTGGCCGGAGCACATCCGCCTCGAGTTGAATGCGACGCAGCTTTTGATCGAAAGCATCACTGGCCGCTCGACCACATTGTTCCGGCCGCCTTTCGCCGCCGATACGAGTCCATCGCGGCTCGACGAGCTCACGCCATTACAAGTCGCGCAGGACCTCAATTATCTCGTCGTCCTGGAAAACATCGACCCGCAAGATTGGGCCAAGCCGGGAACGGACATCATTGTGCAGCGCGTGAAGCAACAACGGCGTGACGGCAGCATCATTTTGCTGCATGACGGCGGCGGAAACCGCTCACAAACGGTGGAAGCGTTGCCTCGGATTTTGGATTGGCTGCACAGGCGCGGCGACACAGTTGTTTCCTTAAGCACGCTGCTTGGCACGACACGCGACGCGCTCATGCCGCCGCTGCAAAAAGGCGGGCAATCGCTCAAGCACCTGGTCAGCAACACAGGCTTTCGGATTTATCATGCGATCGAAGAATTTCTCTGGGCGTTCATGATCGTGGCAACAGCGCTCGTGGTGATCCGGACCCTGGTTGTGATTTGGCTGGCCTATCGATTCCGGCGCCAACCGGAGGGGAATTATTCAGAACCGGTGAGCGTGGTCATCGCCGCATACAATGAAGGCAAAGTCATCGCGCACACATTGCGCGCATTGCTGGCCACCGACTACAAAGGCGAAATAGAAGTCGTGGTCGTTAACGATGGTTCGCGCGACGAAACTGCCGCGGAAGTCGCAGCGATTGCAAATGTCGATCCTCGCGTGCGTTTATTGCAGCAGGAAAATCGCGGGAAAGCGCACGCTTTGCAGCGTGCCCTCGCGGCCGTGCGCAAAGCGATTGTCGTATTCATCGACGCCGACACGCAGTTGCAACGCGACACACTGCCGAAATTACTTGCGCCCTTCGCGGATGAGGAGATCGGCGCGGTCTCGGGTCACGCGAAGGTTGGAAACTTGCGCACATTCATCGCGCGCTGTCAGGCGTTGGAGTACACCTGTGGGTTTAATTTGGACCGGCGCGCGTATACGCGGTGGAATTGCATCACGGTGGTACCGGGGGCGATCAGCGCCATTCGCAGGAGCGCGATCGACGAAGTGGGAGGGCTCAGTTTGGAAACACTGGCGGAAGACACCGATCTGACATTGTCCCTGCACAAAGAGCGACAGCGAATCGTCTACGTGCCGGAAGCCATCGCCTGGACAGAGGCGCCGGAAAGTGTGCGCACGCTGGCGCGACAACGTTTCCGCTGGGCCTACGGGACTTTGCAATGCCTCTGGAAACATCGCGACATGATCTTCAATTGGAATTATCGCGCGCTCGGGTGGTTCAGTTTGCCGAGCGTATGGTTCTTCCAGATCATTCTCGTCGCCATCACACCGATGGTGGATTTGTTTTTGATCGTGTCCCTTCCATTTGGGGCATGGCGTGCGGTCCTGCCATTTCTGATCACGTTTCTGGCCATGGACGTGATTCTCGCGACGCTCGCCTGCATCCTGGAGCGCGAACCTATCATGCGGGCGTGGCGGATTATTCCCATGCGTTTGATTTATCGGCCCATGCTCAGTTACGTCATTTGGAAGGCCATTCTGCGCGCGTTTAAAGGCGCATGGGTGAGTTGGGGCAAACTGGAACGGACCGCGTCGGTGCCAGTGCGAGCAAGTTCACCCGTCATGCGCGAATCTTGAGCCGGCTGCTCGAAATTTATATACTCTCTGAATGCGAATCCTTCTGATCGAGGACGAAAAAAAGACAGCAGCCTTTCTGGAGAAGGGTCTCCGCGAAGATGGCTTCCTGGTTGATGTGGCCCGGGACGGGGAAAGCGGCTTGGAGCTGGCTCTGTCGAAACGATACGATCTGTTGATTGTCGATGTTATGCTGCCCAGGAAGGATGGTTGGGCGGTGGTGAAGGAATTTCGCGGCGGTGGTTCGCATACGCCGATCCTGTTTCTCACCGCGCGCGATAGCATTCCGGATCGCGTGAGGGGTTTGGAACTGGGCGCGGACGATTATTTGGTGAAACCCTTTGCCTTCGCCGAATTGATTGCACGGGTTCGTTCGTTGCTGCGGCGTTCCCCGGTACGCCAGGAAGAGGAATTGCGAATTCAGGATTTGGAAATCGATATGCGGCGGCATAAAGCCACTCGCTCGGGCACGCCGCTGAACTTAACGGCAAAAGAATTTCTTTTGCTTTCTCACCTGGTCCGTTTCGCGGGCGAGGTGATATCTCGATCGGAGATCATGGAGCAAGTCTGGGACATTAATTTCGATCCTGGCACGAACGTGGTGGACGTGATGGTGCGGCGGTTGCGCGCAAAGGTGGACGAACCCTTCGAGACGAAACTGGTCCATACCATTCGCGGCGTCGGTTATGTTCTCAAAGCCGACTGAGCCGCGTTCGATTGCTTCACAACTGGTTGTTTTGTTTACGCCAGCTGCGGCGTTCCTGCTCTTCTGCGGGTTGGCAGTATTTTACGTGATCGTGATTCGTCACGCTTTTGAGGAAGACAACGCTGTTCTGGCGGACAAGATCGTCGCATTGCGAGCCGGCCTGAAAAAATCGGGCGGAGCGCAAGCCGTAAATGACGAACTGAAGGTCCTTCATGCCGGCGAACGTGCGACCTATTGGGCACGTGTCATAGATGCAAAAGGGAGCACGGTTGCGGAGACACCCGGAATGAACGGGTTGCTACCGCCGAGCGTCTTTCCCCCAGCGCGCCTCTCAAGCCAGTCCACGCCGGAGCCGAAACACCATCGCGCCGGTGGCAAGGTTTTTTCGTTAGCGGCTACCATCGAACCGGCCGGCGGTCAGGATTATACGATCCAAATCGCGCAAGACCGCTCTATCGACGAGGATTTCAGAAAGCAGTTTGCTGCTTTACTCGCTGTCGTGCTGGCGGTGGGCATTCTCGCGTCGGCCGGGATTGCGATCACCGTGGCAAAGCGCGGTTTGCGACCGCTCGCGGACATAACTCGTTCACTCAAACGAGTTGGGCCTACACGTTTGCACGAGCGAGTGCCGCCGGCCCGGTGGCCGCGCGAGTTGCAACCACTGGCCGTTGCCTTTGATGACATGTTGGACCGTCTCGAAGGATCGTTTACGCGGTTGTCTCAATTCTCGGCCGATCTCGCGCACGAACTTCGCACGCCCATTGCCAATATCCTCGGTGAAACACAAGTCGCGTTGACCCGATTGCGCTCTCCCGATGAGTATCGCGAGGTAATCGAATCGGTCGTCGGAGAATGCGAAAAACTTTCCAGCATCATCGATAAACTGCTGTTCCTCGCGCGCGCTGAAGCCGCTGAGAGCAATATCCAACGCACACTTTTTGACGGCGGGGAGGCGGTCCAGAAAATCGCGACTCTCTATGAAACGATCGCCGAAGAACAAGAAGTGGCGATCAACTGCACGGGGCAAGGTCAGGTTTATGCCGACCCAATGTTGTTCGGGCGGGCCGTGAGCAACCTGGTAGAAAACGCCTTGCGCTATACCCCCGCCGGCGGATCGATTCGAATCGCGATCGTGATGCAGCCGGCGCATGCGGAGGTCTCCGTCAGCGACACGGGCTGCGGAATAGCGGCCGAGCATATCCCGCGTATTTTCGACCGCTTTTATCGGGTGGATCCGTCGCGCAGCTCTCATGGCGCCGGTCTCGGTTTGGCACTCGTGAAATCCATTACCGGTCTCCATGGCGGTTCGGCCACCGTGCAGAGCGAACCGAATCGTGGAACGACCGTAACCCTCACTTTTCCAAACGAATCCGCCGCGAAGGAAACGTAGGTAAGCCATGGCGGCCGCAAGATTGGGAGGGCGAGGCTCCCGCCGAGCCGCACAGCGGCCATCTCTGGCAAAGCGGACACTGGGACCGCCGTCTACGCTCGGACGAAAGCTACGATGCAAAATGGAATTACGTACTAAACAATCCGGTCCGACATGATCTTGTTTCGCGTGTCGAGGATTGGCCGTACCAGGGTGAAATGCATCAATTCAGGTTCTAGATTTGATGCGGCTCGGCGGGAGCCTCGCCCTCCCAATCTTGCGGCCGCCATGGCTTACCTACGTGTCCTTCGCGGCGGATTCGTTTGGAAACGTGAGGGTGACGGTCGTTCCACGATTCGGTTCGCTCTGCACGGTGGCCGAACCGCCATGGAGACCGGTAATGGATTTCGCGAGCGCCAAACCGAGGCCG
>JBEEGY010000075.1:0-7637 GCA_041167145.1 Verrucomicrobiota bacterium | reverse complement strand
TGGGTCGGCCGGGACTCGAACCCGGAACCAACGCCTTAAAAGGGCGCTGCTCTACCAATTGAGCTACCGACCCATGGAGCAACGTTTCTAATCCAGTTCAAAGAATGCTGCAAGAATGGAGGGACGGCCTCTGTGCCGTCCCAAAGTCGGACGCGACAGAGCGCGTCCCTCCAAATTCGCAGATCGACGATCGTTGTAGCCACGTCGCTATGCGACGTTCCCCTCAGACGTGCCACAGGCACGTGGCTACAGCATTGAGAGCATTTGGCGCAGCGAATTCGTCTTCCGATCTAGCTCGAAGACCGACAATCCCGCGGCGGCGGCTGCTTTCCAATCCCGTTCCGGATCATCGCCGGCGTGCAGAACCTGGTTCGGCGCAAGCTCTACAAACTTCAAGGCGCGTTGAAAAAATTCCGGATCGGGTTTATCCGCGCCGATCTCACTCGAGACGAAAACGTGTCTGAAGAATTTCGAGATGCCGAGGTGCTCGAGGATCATGCGCAGGCGTCCATCGAAATTGGAAACAACGGCGAGTTGAAATCGCGGCTGCAATCCAGCGAGAACGTCGACGACTTCCGGATACACTTCCCACACACCGGCCTCGGCGAAATGTTCGTAGGCAATTTCGAAGAAATTATCGCGGTCCATTTCGTTTAACGAAGGCGCGACGTCATTGAGGACAAGATCGACAAGTTCGCGCCACCAATCTTTGTCATCGTTTTCACGCGGACCATCGATGGCGGCGCGCCGTGGCATTTTTTTCCAGGCAGCGAAAAAGGCGCGGTCCAGTTTCTTTGCGTCCAACTTCAAGCCGAGTTCTTGGCCGACGAGTGCGTAATGCTCGCCGACACTCTTCGTTAGATAGAAGAGCGTGCCGACGGCGTCGAAGAAGATGGCCTTAATCATGAATGGTTCGCAGAAAGCGTCGAACGCCCAACCCGCCTTCGCAAGACTACGGTGTGGCACGCGCCGAACATCCAACTCCGAATGCTTTCGCGAGCGGGTCTCGAATTCGGACTGCGATTTGGATAATGGGACGCAATGCGTTACTTAGGAGCATGTTGCCGGTCGAGCACGATGATCCGATCAATGCCAAGATTCTTGCGATTTCCGAGGACAAGATCGAAGGCTTTGTGCGGGAGCCGTTCCAGGAGATTGCGCGGCGTTCAGGTGTAGATGTCGATGTTGTCATGGCGCGCATCGCCGCCATGCTGCGCGCCGGAACAATCCGCCGCGTCCGCCAGACATTGCTGGCCACCAATCTGGCCGATGGCGCGCTCGTGGCCTGGAAGGTGCCGGAGGGCAAGATCGACAATGCGTTTGACTGGATGTTTCAGCGCGACCCGTTTTCCGGTCACGTCGTGTTGCGCTCCACCGACACCGTCACGGCGGGCTCGGACTACAAACTTTGGACAACGGTCAAGGTGCCGCATGGGTTTTCCATGCAGCAACATTGCGAGTTGCTGACGAAGAAGACAGGGGCGGAGCATTTTCGCATGATGCCGGCAAAAGGAATTTTCACCCTTGGGGTGGGACACGTGCGGCGCAAAACGATCGAGCCGGGAAGTAAGGCCGATGTCCCCGCGAAAATGAATCCGGTGCACGTTGTCGATCTTAGCGAAGACGAGTGGAAAGCTTTACTCGCCCTTAAACGCGAGTTCGCGGTGGAAGAGATTGCACCGGCGCCCTGGAAAGCGCGTGCCGCCGAAGCCGGCGTTGCACTCGAGGAATTTTATCGCGTGGCGGAAGATCTCAATTCGCGAAAAGTTATCGGCCGTTTCTCCACCTTTCTCGAACACGTGAAACCTTCCGCCGGCGGTGTGCGCGTGACGCGATTCAACGCGCTCTTTCATTGGGCGGTTCCGATCGGGCGCGAAATTGAAGTGGGTGGCGAAGTGGGACGGCATCACATTCTGACCCATTGTTATTGGCGCGAAGCCGGCCCGGAATTCAGGAACGTAAACATCATGGCGGTGGCGCATGGGACCGACAAACAACTGCTCCTCGAGCATAAGGCGGCCATAGATCAACATCTTCAATCCAGTGGAATTCCGGTTTCTTACACAAATGTTTTCTGGGGCGGGCGCAGCGAGATCAAGCCGTCAGAGATATCGCCACAAATCTATCGCGAATGGTTGCGCGAGATGGAGGCGACGACATGATTCCTGGTTGTAGCCGTCGCCCTCCGGGCAACGCGATGCACGCTTTACATGACCGACCTGCGCTGCGCGTTGCAGAGGGACTCGACGACAGCCAACGCATTTGAAAACGTTGATCGAAAAGTTGGGCGCCGGGGGCGATCTGACTGACGGGGACATTCGTTACGTCGTGCCGCTGCTGCTTTCCGACGCCGTCGAGGATGAGCTGAAGGCGGAATTTTTGACCGCGCTTCACAAGAAGGGCGAGACCGCGGAGGAAGTGGCGTCTTTTGTCGAACTGTTCATGGCCCGCGCGGACGATCCGAAGATCGATCCTAACGAATTGTCCGGCCCGATGATCGATGTAGCCGGCACGGGTGGGGACGGCCTCGATTTTTTTAACGTCTCAACCACGATCATGTTCATTTTAGCGGCCGCGGGCGCGGTCGTTGTTAAGCACGGGAATCGCGGGGTGACATCTTCATGCGGGAGCGCGGATGTGCTGGAAGAACTTGGCGTGCCCATTCATCTCGGACCCGAGGACCTCAAGGAATGTGCGCAACGCATCGGTGTCGCGTTTATCTTCGCGCGACAATATCATCCGGCTTTTCGTGAAATCGCAAAGATGCGGGAACGTCTGGCCAGACAGAAGTCGCGCTCGATCTTTAGTTTGCTTGGTCCGTTGTTGAATCCAGCGCATCCGCCCCGCCAATTGATCGGGGTGTTTGCGCCGCACCTGACGACGCTTTTCGCGGAAGTGCTGAGAAAGCTTGGGCGCAAGAAAGCGTGGGTCGTGCATGGGCTGGCCGAGAACACGAACGGGTTGGACGATATTTCCATTTGTGGCGCGACGATGGTGGCAGAATTGCAAGACGACAAAATCACTTCAGCGATTCTCGATACGCAGTGGCTTGGCGTCGGACGATGTCCGGTTGAGGAATTGCTTTGTGGATCGCCGCCGCAGAACGCGGCCGCGCTCGAAGGAATTTTGTCGGGCGAAATCCAAGGGGCCAAGCGCGAGATGGCTGTGGTCAATGCGGGCGGCGGCTTCGTGGTGGCCGGCCTGGCTCGCGAGATGAACGCGGGAATCGCGTTGGCACGCGAACAGATCGATAACGGACGTGCGCTGGAAAAGCTTCGAGCTTTGCAAAATTACAAGCCGAACGCTTCGGCATAGGTGGATCGGGCGCTCCGTCGGGCGATGTTAGATGTTACTCGGCTCCGCCGACGTTATTCTTAACATCGAGCAAGGGACTGCTCGATCCACCTCTGAACTTCTCCGCGTAACTTCTATCGAGATTGCGCAGGAGCGCGATCGCGAACTCTTCCCGATCAACTTGTCGATTTAACTCGATCGCGAGAGACGTGGCCTGCGACCGCACTTCATCGGAAAAATCTTCGGGCGCGTGGTTGACGTTGATGCCGATTCCGGCAATCGCGATGTGCGGCGCATTTTTTTTGGCGCGCATTTCCACAAGCACACCGGCGATCTTTCGTCCGCCGACATGCACGTCATTCGGGTGTTCAACGTTCGCGGCCAGGGAAAATTGCTCTTGAATGGCGGCGGCGACAGCGTTCGCGGCCCACGCCGTCAGCTGCGCCGAATCGCTTAGGTCGATCGTGGGCCGAAGCAGAATCGAAAACCAAAGTCCCTGGTGCGGCGCAGATTCCCAGCGATTGCCGTGCTGACCGCGTCCGGCGGTTTGCTGCTCGGCAAAGACGACGAGGCCTTGCGGCGTCGTGGGTGCTGTCATTTGCAGAACCACGTCGTTGGTCGACGTAGTCTTATCGAGAACAACGATTTCGTGTCCGATCGTGCAATCACCGAGCGCGGCGCGCAGTTTGAGGGCGTTAAGACGCGCCATGCGTTAGTGTTAGCGAGATATCAATGGCACGCGCCGAATGAGTGAGGGCGCCGACAGAAATGTAATCGACGCCGGTGGCTGCGATGCGCCGAACGTTTTTTAAATTTACGCCCCCGCTGGCCTCGAATTTCACCTTGCCTTTTCCGAGTGCGACCGCTTCTCGAATTTGCGCCGGTTTCATGTTGTCGAGCAGGACAAGATCGACATCGTCTATTTCAATAAAGGCGCGGACTTGATCGAGCGTGTCCGCTTCGACTTCAATTCGGACATCCGGGCGTTTCTTGCGTATGCGCCCAATGGTTTCGGCGATCGTCTTGGCACCCTTTGTCGCAACGAGGTGATTGTCTTTCACCAGAACCATGTCGTAGAGACCGAAGCGATGATTGTGGCCCCCGCCGGCCAGGACGGCGGCCTTCTCCAGAACACGAAGGCCGGGGGTGGTCTTGCGCGTGTCTAAAATTTTGGCGGGATGCTCGCCGATGGCGGCGACAAATTGGTGCGTGAGCGTGGCGACGCCGCACAAACGCTGGAGAAAATTAAGCGCGACGCGTTCGGCTTTGAGAATCGACCAAACGAGGCCGCGAATCTCCATGATTACGTCACCGGAACCGACTCCGGAGCCGTCCTCGCAAATTATTTGGACGCGGGTGGTTCCGTCAACCCGGTGGAAAACCTCCGTGGCCGTGTTCGTGCCGGCGACGATCGCCTTTTCATGCGCGACGACTTGCGCAACCGCCTTTGAGTCGGCCGCGACGAAAAACTCTGTTGTGATATCGCCTTCACCGATGTCTTCCTGAAGCGCGATTGCAATCGGGTCGTGGACAGGGTCGTTCATGAAATTCGGTCGGCGCGATAAACGCATTTTCCTCGCACATATGTTTCGAGAGTGGAATGTGGCCCGCCCCGATAAATGCAGAGGGCGAGAGCGTCTTCCGGGGCAAGCCCATTAAGCAGTTGCCGATCTTTGCGATAAGGGAGCATTGAGACAAGGTCCACAACGACGAAGTCCGCTTCTTTTCCGGCGTCGAGCGTGCCGATGATTTTGGATTTTCCGAGAGAGCGTGCGCCGCCCAGGGTAGCGAGATAAAACGCTTCGCTCGCGCGCAATGGACGCAGGTTCGGTTCATAAGCGCTGCGCGCTTTCTGCACTTCGATAGCGGCACGCATGACCTGCCACATGTTGAGCTCAGGACCAGCGGCCACGTCGGAGCCAAGACCGACAGAAATGCCGGCTTTTAAAAGTTGATCGAGCTTGATTAAACCGCTGCCCAGAAAAAGATTCGAGCTCGGGCAATGCGCAACGCTGGATTGTGCGGCCGCGATCGCACCGATCTCGCGTGGATTGAGATGGATGCAGTGACCGAGAACGGTTCGCGGCGTGAGCATCCCGCACTTTTCGTAAACGTCCGTGTAATCGCGCGCCGACATGAACAGATGACGCACTTTCTCGATTTCCTCACGGTTTTCAGCCAGATGCGTCTGCAGATACGCTTCGAAGCGGGCGGCCAGTTCCGCCGCGCTGCGCATCATTTTTTCCGAACAGGTCACGGCGAAGCGCGGGCTGAATGCGTACTCGAGCCGGCCCTCCTCCGCACGATGCCATTTGCGGCAGAGCCGCTCGCTTTCAATCAGTGAAACGGAAAGCACTTTTTTGGGCTGCAACTGTCCATAGGAGCCGATGTCCATCATCATTTTTCCCATGATCACGCGCAGCCCGCTGTCTCGAGCGGCTTCAAAACCGACTTCGCAGCTGTCTTCGTAAATGGCTGCATAAACCATCGCGGTAGTGGTGCCGTGGCGGGCGAGTTCATAAAAAAACTGGGGGGCTTCTTCGCGCGCCTTTGGTCCCGTGAAATCGCGTTCGACCGGAAAAATGTGCTGGCGCAACCAGGGTAGAAGTTCGCTCTCGCCGCGCGCCACGGCGGAATATTGGGGGAGATGCGTGTGACAATCGATCAACCCGGGAAAGATGGCGATGGCGCCGCGCTCCAGCCAGGTAACAGGCTGAGGGTGAGGCATGCGCCGCAGAGCGTCGTAATCGCCGGCCTCCAAAATACGGCCATTCTCGATGACAATAGCGCCGTTGCGGCGGGCGCGTAGCGTGCCGAAGTCAGGGGCATCGATGAGGTAGCCGCGGAGGCCAAAGAGGTTGCCGTTCATAGAAAGCCGCGCCTATGAAAGCACCAGGGCGAGAAGACTGGCAACACCGCAGTTGAGCGGCTCTTGCCCAAAAAAAAGATTCGGGCAGTGCACGCCAAGGAGAAACAACAAATGCAAACAACGTGCAACTACCCGAATCGCCTTAACCTGTTAATTTTGACAGCGCGAGGGCGGTGCCGTTCGATCTTTTTACGGAAAAATGGTGTAGAGACAGGGGGTCTTCTTGTTAATAAGTCCGTTTTGATCGGACCGTCCGGTGTAGAGGCGCGTGTCCTCACCCGCCTTTCTGATTCTTTGCGGCTGAGGATAGCCGCCCTACACCAATCGGGGCGATTTACAGGCTTAGCTCAGACTGCACACCGCCTCCCGAGCGTGCGGCCTCATCACGGACTTCCTGGAGAAGCGATTTGAATTCGCACTTTTCCAAGGCTGCGATGAGGGGGGGATAGTCGGGCTTTAGGCGAAGGTCATCGATCGGCACCGGCAATTTCATGTCGCAGTCGAGCTCGACCATTTGACGGTTTTGCAGAATTTGTTCGCGGGCCGCGACCAATTTTTCCCGCGTGCGTTCGCTTTTCACATTGTCGATCTTGCTGAGCAACGATTCGAGCCCGCCATGCTCGCGCACAAGCGTGGCGGCGGTTTTTCGGCCGAAACCTGCGCCCGGAATATTGTCGACCGAGTCGCCGGAGAGGGCGAGAACGTCACCAATCAAGTTTGGCGGAACGCCCCATTTGGTCGTCACTTCGGTTTCGCCGAGCAGCGCGAAAGCATCCTTGGGCGAGACAAGGTCGGCTTTCGCCGTCGTGTAAACTTTCACGCATGGACCGACGAGTTGATAGAGGTCTTTGTCGTTCGTGGCGAGGACGACATCGATCTTGCGTTTGCGGGCAGCGATGGTGTAGCAGCCCATTAAATCGTCCGCCTCGGTGTTCGCCAGCGAAATGTTTTTGAAACCGAGAAGTGGCGTCAGCTTTTGAATGAAATCGAGTTGCGGGATCATCGGTGTCGGCATTTCCTTGCGCGTTTCCTTGTAAGCGGGCTGCAACTTCATGCGCTTTTCGGGCAGCCCTTCATCCCAAAAGACGGCGCCGAGATCGGGCTGAAGATGTTTGATCATAAGCCGCAACGTTTTGGTGAATCCGAAGATGGCGTTGGTCGGTTCACCGCGGGAATTGGAAAGATTTTGGATCGCGAAGAAGGATCGGTAGACGTAATAATGTCCGTCGATGAGCAGCAGCTTCACGCTCGGAACATAGACGTCCTCGTCTGTGCGGCCAGCGGACATTTTGTCTGCTGCGTTGAGTACAGCGGAGTGCAACTCCGCTGGGCGCACAGACTGAAAGCCTATGTTCCGGCTTTTATTGGAGAGACAGGATTAAGGGGGTTTTCAGGATTTCAGAAGTGACCCGGGAGATTTTCTGCCAATCCATTTAATCCTGTAAATCCTGTCTGTTGCTCGCTGGATTCTGGA
>JBEEGY010000074.1:0-3863 GCA_041167145.1 Verrucomicrobiota bacterium | reverse complement strand
GTTTCCTTCAGACAATAAGCCAATAGGTTGTGATAGCGCGCTTGGGTCGGATCAATCGAAATGGCCCGCTGACATTCCACTATCGCTTCTCCAAAACGCCGGTGCTCCGCCGACGAATGGGCCAACTTATAATGTTGGTCACTTCGAGACTCGGGAGTGGGCACGACTCGAAAGCTGAACTCACGTGAAACGTCCGCGGCAGCCGTTCGCTCAGACGCGGGCCACAAAAAGCACACCACGCCAGCGGCAATGACGAGGGGAACGCGGACCGTAATCAAGTCACGAAGGGTTTGTCTTGGTTTTCTTGAGCAAACGCACATCGAAGATTTGCATCTCTTTATCGACGGCTTTGCACATGTCGTAAATTGTAAGCAACGCAATGCCGACGCCGGTGAGCGCTTCCATCTCCACACCGGTCTGTGCAACCGTGCGCGCTGCACAAGTAACCTCGGCGCCTTCCTGCGATGTGACGATGTCGATCTTGACCTCGCTCAGCGGGATGGTGTGACAAAGCGGAATGAGGTGCGCGGTTTGTTTGGCCGCTTGAATTCCAGCGAGGCGCGCCGTCGCGATCACGTCGCCCTTCGCGATTTCGTTCTTCTTGATTAGATCGACAGTTCCTTTGCGCAGCTGGATTTTTCCTGCAGCCACAGCCGTGCGCGCACTCAACGGTTTCTTTGAAACATCGACCATCTGTGCGCGACCATCAGCACCCACGTGGCTGAGGCGTCCCATGCTAACCGCCAATCGCGACCATTCGCCGTCCGGGTTGGTAATTTTCCCGGAAATCGTGTTGCTGCGGTTTGCGCTCGATCACATCGACAAAAAATTGCCGCAACTCGTCGTCGCTCGCGCCCGCACGCAATGGTTTCAGGATGTCGAACTCGAGTGCGCTGCCGAGGCACGGACGCAATTTTCCGTCGCAAGTGAGTCGCAGTTTGTTGCAGCTCTCGCAGAAATGCAGGTTCGTCATCGCCCCGATAAAACCGATGCGCTGTGCGCGACCTGGAACTTGATAATAAGTGGCCGGACCGTTAGTGCGAAACGAAGGTTCGGGAATCAGATTGCCATAGTGCGATTCGATTGTGCGCTTGGCATGGAAGATCGACATGAAGTTTTCCTCATTCAGCACTTCAGTCGTGCTGATCGGCATCAGCTCGATGAAACGCAAAATCAAATTCCGCTTCCCGGCAAACTCGATGAGCGGCACAAGTTGATCTTCGTTGCGACCGCGCATGAGCACGGCGTTGATTTTGATCTGGTCGAACGCTGCGGCAATGGCAGCATCGATACCGCGGAGAACTTCGCCATGAAAATCGCGCCCGGTGATTTGCGAATAAAGATGTGGATCCAACGTGTCGAGAGAGATGTTGACGGAGCGGACGCCAGCTTCGCGCAGCGCCTTTGCCATGTTGATTTGGGCATCCGTCTGTCGGGCGAGCAGCGTTCCATTGGTCGAAATGCCTATATCATGAATGCCGGGGATTTTCGGAAGGGCGCGGACAAATTCGAGCACGCCGCGACGGGTGAGCGGTTCGCCGCCGGTGACTCGCACTTTGGAGATGCCGAGTTCAGTTCCAATACGGATAATGCGAAGTATCTCTTCGTAGGTCAGGATTCCGTCGCGCGGCAGCCATTCGTGCAACTCCCCTGGCATGCAGTACGCGCAGCGCTCATTGCAGCGATCGGTAATCGAAACGCGCAGATACGAAATGCTATGACCATGTCGATCTTCCATCGGCACGCAACGTTATCGGTAAGACGGTGTTGAATCAAGAGAGTGCAACGATTGACTCAAAATTAGGAGGCAGTATGATTTATGATATGAAGCGTCAAATTCTTCTGAGGGCACTGACGTTCGGTGTATCAGCCAGCGCATTAATTCTTTCGAGCTGTTCGACCACACAATCACGGATTTCCGAGCACCCCGAAATTTTCCAAAGACTTCCTCCACGGGATCAGGCGTTGGTAAGCCAGGGGAAAATTCGTGAGGGCATGACACAAGATGCGGTTTGGCTGGCCTGGGGCGCACCCGATCAAAAGGCCACGGGCAGTGCACGAGGCCGGGCCGTGGAGACCTGGATCTACAACGATTATGTTTATGCGGATTCGCCCTATCCTTACCCGTACGGTCCATTTGGATACGGGGGATACTTCGGCGGTGGGGTGGTGTTTCATAGCCACCACGGTCGTCGTTTTGCCATCATCGGAGATCCTTTCTACGATCCATTTTATTACTCTTATTTCCCACCACGGGTCGCTTATCCGTCCAAGACGGTCACCTTCTCGAACGGGCGCGTCGTTTCGCTTCAGATTCTGACGCCGCCGCGCGGTTATTAATTACGCTCCGTCCGACGACTGACTTGTAGTTCGACTACGAAAGCGCAACCTTTCGTGGATGGCCTACCGCTCATTCCGGCAATTTGTCGACGCACTCGATAAAGCGGGCGAGCTGAAGCGCGTTACTGCTCCGGTCGAAACCGATCTGCTCATCGCAGAATGGGCAGATCGCGAAATGAAATCGCCCGACGGTGGCAAGGCCCTTCTTTTCGAGCAACCGGTGGTCGATGGGAAGATTGCGAAGTTTCCGGTTGCGATTAACACGATGGGATCGCGGCGGAGAATGGCAATGGCTTTGGGCCGCGACAGTATCGATGAAATCGCTCAGGAGATTCAGTTAATCCTGAAAGCGAAACCGCCGACCGATTTGCGTGAAGGCTGGAGTTTGCTCAAACAAGGAATTCATTTACTGCATGCGCGGCCGAAGTCGGTGAAAGAGGGCGCCTGCCAGGAAATTGTCACGATTCTGGGAGAAGGCTCAACGCTCAACGAACTGACGCTGCGCGATATTCCAATTTTGAAGTGCTGGCCAAAAGACGGCGGACGTTTTATCACGCTGGCAAACGTGCATACGCGCGATCCGGAAAGTGGTGCGCGCAACGTCGGGCTTTATCGCATGCAAGTGTACGATGAACGCACAACCGGCATGCACTGGCAGGTGCACAAGGTCGGTGCCCGACACGGCAAACAATATTATGAGCGCGGCGAACGAATGCCGGTGGCTGTCACGCTGGGAGGTGATCCGGTTTACACATTCGCCGCCACGGCTCCGTTGCCGGATGGACTCGATGAAATTTTATTCGCCGGGTTTTTGCGGCGCAAGTCAGTCGAGCTTGTGAAGTGCAAGACGGTCGATGTCGATGTTCCCGCCGATGTCGATCTTGTCCTGGAAGGTTACGTGCAACCGGGCGAGACCCGGCCGGAAGGACCGTTCGGCGACCACACGGGCTATTACACAGCGCTAGAAGATTACCCGGTCTTTCATTTAACCGCGATCACGCATCGAAGCGACGCAGTTTATCCGGCCACGATCGTGGGCGTGCCGCCGATGGAGGATTATTACATGGGCGACGCGAGCGTTCGCATTTTCCTGCCTGTGTTCAAAATGAATTTCCCGGAACTAGTCGACATGACGCTCCCGCCCGAGGGGGTCTTTCACAACTTGGTTTTCGTGAGCATTCGAAAGCAATATCCGTATCAAGCTTTCAAGGTGATGCACGGACTATGGGGGATGGGGCAAATGATGTTCAGCAAGTACATCATCGTGGTGGACGAGGATTGCGATGTGCATGACACACGCGAGGTGCTCTTCCGGTTGTGCGCCAATACCGACCCGGAACGCGACACGACCGTAATTAAAAATCCAAGTGATTCACTCGATCACGCGCCGACTTTGCAGAACATCGGCTCGCACATGGGCTTCGACGCGACCCGCAAATTGCCAGGGGAAAACTATTCCCGCACCTGGCCGGAGATGATCAAGATGACGAGCGAAGCAAAGGCGCTGGTCGATGAGCTGCAAA
>JBEEGY010000073.1:0-2914 GCA_041167145.1 Verrucomicrobiota bacterium | reverse complement strand
TGATCGTGAATTTGATTTTCGCGGCTGTGAAAATTTTCGGCGGCATTCTGGGCAACGCTTACGTACTCATCGCCGATGGAATCGAGTCGACGCTCGATATCGCTGGATCGTTCGTTATCTGGAGCGGCTTGCAGATCGCCGCGCGCCCGCCGGACGAAACGCATCCCTATGGCCATGGCAAAGCTGAGCCAATTGCCGCCGTCGTTGTTGCCTTGTTTGTGCTCGCGGCCGCGGCCGGTCTGGCCTTTGAAAGCGTGCGCGAAATTCTCACCCCGCATCACGGTCCGGCGCCGTTCACGCTCGCGATTTTGATCGTTGTCATAGTCGTCAAAGAAATCTTGTTTCGTTATGTCAACCGCATCGGGCGCCATGTGGAGAGCACCGCTGTGCAAACTGATGCGTGGCATCACCGCAGTGACGCGTTAACTTCGGCCGCAGCGTTCATCGGCATCTCCATCGCTCTGATTGGCGGTGAAGGCTGGCAAAGCGCCGATGACTGGGCCGCGCTCTTCGCCTGCGCCGTAATTGCCGCGAACGGTGTTCGACTTTTGGGGCCGGCATTTGTCGAGATCATGGACGCAGCCCCGCGCGGACCAATTGTCGATCTTGTGCGAAAGGCGGCGGCTTCGGTGCCGGGCGTAATTGAAATCGACAAAGCGCTCGTTCGAAAAATGGGAGTGCAATTTTATGCTGATCTTCACGTCAAGGTGGACGGGAATATTTCCGTGCGCGAAGGACATCGCATCGCCCACGAAGTGAAGCGCGCGATTCAACAAACCGATCCGCGCATCGCGGATGTGCTCGTGCACGTCGAACCGGCAGGGAATTTGTAGGCGCGTCGTTGTGCGCCGCGCCGCGCCGCGCTTCCCACAGGGAAGTAATCTTGTAGGGGGCGCTGTTAGCGTCCCAGGGAAGCCAACGGCTTCCCCTACAGCTTTAGCGCCGGAACAAGATCGACAATTGCCCTCGCCAGCGTCGCGCGAGCCTTGCCGACCTGGCGGCCAAAGTGAATCAAACGCCAAAGCGCGAAAGGATGCTGGAGAAGATAACCGAGAAGTTCAGTCGGTTTCGTTCGCTGAAGCTGCATGTTGAACAGAACTTTCGGCGGAGCCGGAAACGGATTGCGTGGACTATCGGACACGACCCGCAATGAAAGCATGGGAATGCCACGCTTTGCGCAAGCTTGGGAAATTATCTCCGTTTCCATGTCGACCGCGTCCGCGCCTTGGGCGCGCGCGATCTCATTTCGTTCGGCGATCGAATCGACAATTACCGGTGATGTAAAAAGCTTCACCACGCACGCACTTAGAACGTCGTTTGCTTTTGCAAATAATGTTGGATCCGAGAAATTCTTCCCGAGAATCAAATCGCCGGCGCACAAATCGTCGCGCACCGCGCCAGCGAAACCGGCGGCAATGAAATATTGTGGCCGCTCCGCCCGAAAGAAGTTGTCGATCCTGGCCTCGCAGCTGTTGCGGCCAACACCAGTGTGAAAGATTTCCACAGATCGATTGTCGATCTTCCCCTGGATGCTCTCGACCTGGCCATAAGCGATCGATCGCTTTTCGCGCAACAGCGCAACCAGATCGGAACTTTCCGCCGGGAGCGCGAATGAAATCGCGATCATTTCACGGCGTCGACAATTCGAATCTGGAGAATTGCTTTTCCGCTCGGCGGGGGCTGATTCGTCGATGCCGGTAAAGTTGCGCCAAGTTTCCTGAGCGCATCCTGAAATTCATTTACGCGCTCGGCCGGAATTTCTGCAAAAAGCAAAACTCCGTTTTCATCGTTCAGATTTTTCACGGCAGAGCCGCCGGATTGTTTGGCCGCGGCCATGACCTTGTTTGCCGTCGCATTTCGTTGTTTAACGGGCGCGCTAATTTTGATTTCACCAACATCCAGACTCGGCGTCGGGAGGGCGGATACGGCCGCTTTCTCCAAGGCTTGCGCAAGTTCCCGGCGGTTCTGTTCCTGGCCGCGAGTGGCGCGCCGCTTCGTTTCCATGAACCCGATCGCATAGAGCCCGAAGACGACGTTGAAAAAAACGAGCACCGCGAATGCGATACCGACGCGACGGGCGAGGACTGCGCCGCGTTTGATGTTGGCCTCGTCGTTCAGGAGAACTTCGCGCGAGTTGCCCATGCGGCTATGGATCTCGCGGGCCAGCGCGAACTCGCGCTGCAAATGGGAATCCGTGACGAGCTGTTGTTCGATCCGGGCCCGTTCCGCCCCGGTGAGCTTTCCGTCGAGATAATCAAATAGCTTGTCCGGATTCATAGCTGCGCGAAAAGCGTGCCGCCAGACCGGGGGGCACGCAAACATTAAGTGCTTCTTCTGAATTCGGCGTGGGACGCAGGGCGCTTACAGAACGCCGCGACCAGGGTCCTATTTGCGCTTTCCCCTCGTAGAAATAGAGTAACGCCTTCGTGGGTCAAGATGGCGAAATCGAAATTACTCCGCGCGGAGGATGGAAACGTCGTGCACGCATTGCGCTGGCGATTTTTGGTCTACTCCTGCTGATCTTTCACCGGCCCGTGCTTCAGGTCCTTGTCCGACGGATCGCGATCCATTTCGCGGCCAAGGAAAATCTGAAGATGGATTTTCGTTTGGAGGGCAATGTTTTCACCAGTATTACCGTGCGTAACTTTCACGCGGTGGCGGTTGGCCCGTCCGATGTCGAGTCGATCGACGCCGACTTCGCGCACGGAGAGTACAGTTTGTGGCGGTTTCTTCGGAACGGCCCGACCGACGCCTTCCGGAATATCGAAGTGCGTTCCGCGCGTTTTGTTTTGAACCCGGCGGGCACGCCGCTGAAGGTTCGCCCGCCCCGACCGGACAGAAAGATCAAGCTGCCGGGAATTATTCCGTCGGAGCGGCTGCGATTGGTTGATTGCGATCTAGTCGTGCGCAATCA
>JBEEGY010000072.1:0-2765 GCA_041167145.1 Verrucomicrobiota bacterium | reverse complement strand
CGCCGATGTTGAGTTTGACCAAACCGGCGGCGCTGCGCCGTACGGAATGGTGTCGTTGCACGGCGCGTTCTAGACGTCGGTAGGGCGAGACTCCGTCGAGCCGACAAATCTGGCGATTAGATTATCGACGGCTCCGCAGAGCGTCGCCCTACCGGAATTAATACAGATCTTTTCGGCGATGGTCGAATACGAGCATGCGATTGCGGACAGAATTGATTATCTCTTCGGAAATCTCGGCCTGGATAAGTTCTTCGCGATCGACCGAGGCGGCCGCGACAATTGCACCGTAAGGATCGATGATCGCGGACGTGCCGCAGAAAGAAACCCCGTCATCCGTCCCGACTCGATTCGCCAGGACAATGTAGCTTTGGTTTTCGATCGCACGCGCCAGAAGAAGGACGCGCAAATGCTCGACGCGCGGAAAAGGCCATGCCGACGAGTTGATGAATACGTTTACGTGATGTTCGACGGCAAGCGTTCGGCACATCTCGGGAAATCGCAGATCGTAGCAGATGCTTTGTCCGAGATTGAACTTGTCGAACTTGCAATTCACAAACGCATCGCCGGCCATAAAGTACGGGCGCTCGTCTAACGGAGCGGCGGTGACCAGGTGAGTCTTTCGATATTTCGAGATGACTTGCCCGGTTGCGTCGATTACAACCTGTGAATTGTAGATGGCCGCGCCGTCGCGTTCCGAAACACCGCAGATAATCGCGAGGGACAAGCTCTTCGCCATCTGTTGCAATTCGGGAACAGCGCCTTCCTTCCACGGCGTCGCGTGTTTCTCTATCATCGGCATGGAATAGCCGGTGTCGGACATTTCCGGAAAAACGATCAGCTCGGCGCCGGAACTTTTGGCACGCGAAGCGAATTCACGGATCTTGGCGAGGTTCGCGCGAAGATCTCCCGGCGTGCAGGAAATCTGGGCGGCGGCGATTTTCATGTTTCGAAAGTCGGTAGGGCGACGCTCCGCGGAGCCGTCGAATCGATAACAAACGATTGTCGTGGGCTCGACAGAGTCTCGCCCTACCAATTACAATTTCATCGTAAATTTTTGTCGAGCGCACCGATCTTGCGAATTTCGGGCCACTTCCAGGCCGCGCCAAGCACCACGAGGATTGTTCCGATTCCTCCGCCCACCACCGAAATCACCGGACCGAAGAGGGCCGCGGTCAATCCCGATTCAAGCGCACCGAATTCGTTTGATGTGCCAATGAAGATGTTGTTCACGGCCGAGACGCGCCCGCGCATTTCGTCCGGCGTAACCAGCTGCACGATCGAACCGCGGATGATCACGCTCACGCTGTCAAAGGCGCCGGCAAAAAACAACATCGCCAAGGACAGCCACAAAGCTGTTGATAAACCGAAAACGATGGTCGCAAGTCCAAAACCGGTCACGCACCAAAGCAATGCTTTGCCGGCATGCTTCATCGGCGGCAAATACGCCACGAGCACCGCCGTGACAAATGCTCCTACCGCCGGCGCCGCGCGCATCCAGCCAAGACCGACCGGGCCGCAATGCAAAATTTGATCGGCGAAGATGGGCAATAGCGCGGTCGCGCCGCCGAGCAGGACCGCAAACAAGTCGAGCGTGATAGTTGCCAGGATCACTTTCTTACTCCACACGAATTGCATTCCGGCGATGAGACTGCGCAACGGATTGCTTTCAGCGCGGTTGCCGGTGCGCTTGCCGCGGCGAATAGGAAGCACGAGGAGAAAAAAGAGGAATGCAAAAATGGCATCGAGGACGTAGACGACCGGAAAACCGGCGGTTGCGACCAGAATTCCGCTGATGGCCGGACCAACCACAGAACCGATTTGGAAAATGCTGTTGTTCCATGTGACCGCGTTCGAAAACGCATCGCGCGGGACCAATGTGGGAAAAAACGAGCTGCGGGCCGCCCAGCCGAAAGTGCGCGCGGTTCCGTAGAGGAAGAGCAAACAATAAATCAACGGAATGGACGGATCATCGAAATGATAAGCCGGATGGTGGCGCTCAAACACCGCCGCGATCGCGCTGAGACCGTGGTTGCCCTGGCGCAAGATCGACCAGTACGGAATGGCCAGATGTTTCCAGGAAACCAGCGCGAGCGCGCCGGAGAGGAGCGCGCTAAAGATTTGTGAAACGAGAATCATTCGCTTGCGGCTGAACCGATCCGCGAGATGGCCGGCCGGTAGCGAGAAGGCAACTACCGGAACGGCAATGACGAGACCCACGAGACCGAGCGCGGTCGCGGAATGCGTGCGCGCATACATTTCCCACTCGATCGCGACGGCGAGCATTTGCCGGCCGATGATCGACAATAAATTGCCAGCCGTAAAAAAACTAAATCCGCGCGATCGAAATGCAGCGTACGGATCGTGTTTCCGCGCGAGTGGAACAATGGGCGGAGTGATTCCCGGCCGTTGACCGCGTGGTGAGTCGTATTGGTTCGGCATGTTCGAGCGCGTTCGATTCGAACACGCACGCGTGATTGTAAAGTTATCGCTACTGGTCGCAACCGGTCACGCTGAATTAACGGAACGCTTCCCTTAGCATGTCATCCCGAATCCCGCCGTGGCGGGATGAGGGACCTCCCACGAGCTGATTGATCACACTCCGTGACCCGTGTGCCGAAAACTTCGGTTGTGAGGTCCCTCGCTCCCGCTCGGGATGACCGCCAGCGGGCGCGCGTCGGCAGAGTCTGGGGAGCGCACGCGTCTCGCGTGCTGGCGATCGCGTCCTCGCGATCGCGAACTTTGTCAACGGTCTGGAGAGATTGTTT
>JBEEGY010000071.1:0-2546 GCA_041167145.1 Verrucomicrobiota bacterium | reverse complement strand
CAACCGCGAGATGGCGCTTCATCCCCAGTGCACGGCCCTTCGGAGCACGCGACGTTGAGCGCGGCGAACGTTGAGCATTACCTAATCCGCCGTCGGTAACCGCCGCATCGTGATTTCGATCTGGCCGTCGGGAAGCTGGCGCCAGTTTTCGACGACAGCCATGTAGCCACCTGCCGGATATTTGTCGAGAATTTGGCGCGCCTTAAGTCGGGCCGCGTTAAGCGGCAACGTGAAGGTTTTCGCGTATAGAACGGTCATCCATCTGTTTGCGCAGATCGCGCAGCTCGCGCGACCCGTCGCCCAAATCCCTTGGGCGCTTCATTCGATAAGCCCTTGAATATTACAAGATGACGCTAACGCCGGCGTTCGAGAGCACCGGTGCATCGTCTCGCATTTCCACCAGTCCCATGACGGTCAGTATCCGCAGGTCGTGCGGATTGATTGGCGACCACTTCGATCGATGGCTTTTGATATCCCTGAGCACCCAGCGAAGGCCGATCGCCCGATTGCGATCCGCCCGAGCGGTGTAAATATCTGGTTCAACAATAGCTTTTAGGAGATTCGACATTTCCGCATCGGCCCAACCGCGCGCCAACGGCGCAACCGGCGTGGGAGCCGGCAAATTGGAAACGATGGCCGGTTCGGGTGGGGCAACAACTTCAGAAAATGATTGGTCTGTTGGGCTTTGGTCGGCGAGTTGAATGCTCGGGGCATTGGCAATCTGAGAAATCGTATCGTCCCTGCTGGGCTCCAGCCGCTCTTTAAGATCCTCCTGCAGCCTGTCGAACGAGTTATCGACTGCCGTGTGCGCGTGATGCTCGGGACTTACCTGCCGAGCCTCCTGCATCGTCCAATCGATTAGGTCCATATTCCTCATGGTATGCTCGAATGAGGAATGTTGCCACAATTGCTTCCGGAGCGCATCTGGTTTCCAAGGGGCCGCCTTCTGCCACGCCGTCCGCGGGTGCTCTCATTGGTTGCATTTGCCGCCGATGCGAAATCGAGGTTAGCATTCCGCTCGAGTACGTGCGTCGGTCACGCGACACGCCGATTTGGAAGCTGGAAGCCTCCCTGAAATGCCGATCTTGCAAGAAGGGCCACTACGCTCCGCCGGTGCACATGATCCGGCTCACGCGACGGACTATTCCTTACGTTTGGGTACATCCGGATGAAGACGAGCGACATCGAAATTCGCTTCGGCACGGTACCTGCATAGGAACCGATCCGTACCGGAGGCAACCCGATGGAAAATCAAACTCTGCCCGCGACCGCTTTCAAATCGCCGGCGATCGCCCTATCGGGCGTCGTCGACTATGAAATGTACACGAAATTCAGGACGCAGTTCGACAACGCCTCAGAACAGAATATCGTCGTCATCGAACTTTCGACGCTAGGCGGCGATCCAGAGGTCGCCAGAATGATGGGCGAAGACGTGCGTTTCGCGAGCGAAACGGAACCGACAAGGCGGTTCGTTTTTCTCGGCAAGGCCGCGATCTATTCAGCCGGAACGACCTTCATGAGTTTCTTTGCGCGACAAAACCGCTACCTCACGCGTGGAACGCGGCTGATGATCCACGAGCGAAAGCTGTCGAAAAAGCTCGTGATCGATGGCCCTCTGACAACGTGTGTCGCGGTCGTAAAAGCGACCTTGAATGAAATCGAGTGTTCGATCGCTATCCAGAACGAGGGCTTCCAAAATCTCGTGCTCGGCTCAAGCGTAACACTTGATGAGGTTTTGCAAAAAGCTCCATCCAATTGGTATCTCGAAGCTCAAGAAGCGAAAAATCTAAGACTTATTGAAGCGGTTCTATAATCGCGCCTTCGGGTCGTGCTCGAACATGAACGACAGTGAGACGTTCAAGATTTTACAAATATCGAATAAGCGCGAAGCGCTGATCCGGTTGATGCCCTTTTCATACTTCTGAACTTGCTGAAACGAGACGCCCAGTTCATCGGCAAGCCGACTTTGGGTAATGGAGAGCTCGACCCTGCGTTCGCGCATCCGAGCGCCAATATATTCGTCGATAGCGTCTGCGCTTTTTGGCGAGGCTGGTTTCCGTTTGGCTTTTTTCATCTCAGCTTTAGATCGACGTGGAAGAGGCAATCATTAGCGAATATGCGCTGGGCGGAACCGGCATATCGTTTTTCGTGTGGCAGTTTGTCCAAACGCCGGATCCGTTTCGAACCTGAACGGTTACCAGGTTAAATGAAATGGCTGGAATGTTTGGGGGTTCGCAGCCACCCTCTGGCGGTCAGGCCTCTTGGCGACCACCGTCTTCTTATGCGCGACCTTGGCAGGCGCTGAAGCAGGTGTCGGGACCGGTGGGCTAAGCTGGGCTTCCGCGACGCGCGCCGGCGCTTGCTGCGGAATGTCCGGAAGGGGTGTGGGAACGACCGGGGTTTGGATACGGGTATCGAATTCTACACGCGGTGGACCCACCCTATCCGAAGCTATTCGCACGAGCGGCCTAGCCGCGTCACTGTGGGTGATTGTTTCCGTTTCGGGAAAATAGGATGAAACGACCATCAAGAGCGCAAAGAGTGCT
>JBEEGY010000070.1:0-7974 GCA_041167145.1 Verrucomicrobiota bacterium | reverse complement strand
GAACCTGACGCCGTGTGCGTAAACGCGACCCCCAAAAAGGCACAGACGACCAAGCCTGCAGCCAAGCGAAAGTTTGAGTGTGAATTACCGACTTTAGGAGCCATGAGACAGTCGAAAACCGCCTTGTCAGGCGCAACTATTGTACCACTGGCAGAAGCTGTTGCGTGAAATTCGGCGTGGTCCTACAAACTACTGGCCGCTAATCATCGGCCCTTCGTCATCGAGGCCGAGATATTCCCAGCGTTGCAACGCAATCGGGACGTTGCCGTTTTTCCAAACGAAATCGTGGAAGGCGCGCAGGTTGAATTTTTCGCCCTGCTGCAGGCGCGCTTCGGCGAGAAATTTTGTGATCTGGAGTTTGCCGATCTGGTAGGTGAGCGCCTGGCCGGGGCCGGTGGAAAAAGCAATTGCTTCCTGGCGCGCAGTTCCAGGATCCATCGGAACTTTTTCCTCCAGATATTTCGCGGCTTGCTCGAGCGTGAATTGACCGAGCGCGAGTTTTACGTCCACTTCCACGCGGAGCGCGCGCAGGCGCATGAAATTGTAAATGATCTCGCGCGTGTGTCCCGCCGTGGCGGGATCGAACAACCCGGCCTGCAACATCATCTCCTCCGCGTAAAAACCGATGCCTTCGTTCGCGCCGGAGTCGTAGTAATGACGGCGGATCGGGTCTTCGTGTTTCCAAGAAAGGCAGAGCTGGAAGTAGTGGCCGGGGATTCCTTCATGAACCGTAATCGGTCGCGGGTCTTGTGAGGTTGCGCGCCAGAAGTACCCCAGATTCGCCGAGGGTGGATCGACATAGCGGATACAGTTCTCTTTTAGACGCGAGGGCGAAGTGAAGTCATCCGTTTCACCGAAGCCTTCGAGGGCATGCAAATACCCCGGCATCGGCTGGAGCGTGTAATGTTGCATCCAATCGGGCACGGTAAGAATCCGGCGCTTGTCCAAAAATTCGCGGATCTGCAATTCCTTTGCGGCGGCGTCCTTAATCCAACTCTCGGTGTCTTTCGCTAAAGAAAGCGGCGGAATTTCTCGATTGCGCTCCTTCTCGTAAGTTTCAAACGCCACCGCGCGGTCCCATTCCTGCCGGCCCATGGCCAGAAGTTGCTCGGGCGAGTAGGGGTAGAGGCCGACGTTCTTCAGAAAAAAGATGTAAGCATCGCGGCCGAGCGCAGTTTCCTTCGGGAGCGAAGGCAATTGTTCCTGAATTTTCTTTCGGAAATGTTCCAGCGCGTCGGCGGCGCGATCGGTCGCGCTGTTTAGCTCCTGTTCTTTAAGAGTAGTCGCGCCTAGCAACGCGCTCGCCGTTTTGTGCAAACGCTCCCGCACGCCGTCGAGCGCTTGAATGGTAACCGTCGCAAACGGCGCTGGTGGTTTCTCCAGATTGGCCTCGCCCTGCTGCAAGATTGACGCAATGTTTTCGATGCGCGTCAGGATCTCGCGGCTGCGCTTCTCGTCGTAGGGCGCGGGCACGGTGAGCGCTTCGACGACCGGCGTCAGCGTTTGCTCGATGTAAAAGGTGGGATCGCGTTTCCAGCGCGGATTAATATCGAGCTCCCAGCGCACCCGTGACAAGGCCGATCCAATCAGTTTGTAATCGACTTGTTTCGGAATCGGCCAGCCGTTGATGCCTGGCTCGCCGGAGCGCTGCGAAGGCGGCTCAATCTTCTTCCAGCGTTCTTCGAATTGAGCGAGGTCCCTGCGGTGACTGTCGATTTTGGCCCGCGACCAATCGCGAACGCCGCCGGGCCGCTCCATTCGATTCACATCGTCGCCCGTGAAGGGCGCGTATTGCGCGCGCCACGTCCAGAAGTCAGCGGAGAGCTTGTCGAGCGTTTGCGCGCCGGTCTGCCTGGCGTCGCTTTGAGAATTTGCCGTGGGCAACAATACGATCCACCAAATTACGAGCAGGCTATGACCGATATTCATGATGATGGAGAATTGGCCGGAGAGTGTCGTGAACCCTGGTCCTCGGTTAAAGCAAATTCGATTGAAGCAATCACCTTTTGCGGCCGTCTAATGTTTAATCAGCTGGAGCGCCGTGTCTTAATCTCTTGACTTTGGCCCGGCCCGTCCTGCATTTGATAAGATGGAGGCAGCGCATGAACGAGCATGCAGAGTGCAACGAATACCCGCCGATCGTCCTGCTGCACGGGATTTTCGGAAAACCAGCCGACTGGAAAATGTGCGAGCGTTATTTCCTGGGCGGCTCGTGCAAAGTGCAGGTACCGAAACTTCCCTTCGAAGAGTACGGTCGTGCACGCGGTAGTTTCGAGCACGTGGTCTCCTACGTGACCGATCTTCTTGATCGCGAAAGCATCGAGCGTGTCGTTCTTGGCGGAAATTCGCTCGGTGGTCACATCGCGCTGCATATTGCATTGCGCTTTCCCTTGCGGGTCGCCGGTTTGATTCTGGCGGGCAGTTCCGGTCTTTTCGAGCGCGGTTACGAAGGGCATGTTCCGCATCGCCCGGACAGCAATTGGGTCCGGGCCAAGATGCGCGAAGTTTTTTTTGATGAAGCGCATGTGACCGAGGAGTTCGTGGAGGAGATCCGCCATAGCCTGGTCGATCGGCGCCGGATCGCGGCCTTTGTCCGCATGGCGGCGTCGGCGAAGCGAGACAATCTACGCGAGGTGTTGTCTCGAATTGATACGCCCGTGCTGTTGGTTTGGGGGGCGAACGATAACATCACGCCACCGAGCGTGGCGCATGAATTCAAGGCGCGTCTGCCGCTGGCCGAACTTGAGTTCATAGATCAGTGCGGCCACGTCCCTCCTTTGGAGAAACCGCACGAATTCAATCTCATCGTCGAACGATTCCTTCAACGGCACTTCGTTGCGCTCCATGCCGAGTGACTCTCGAAACCCGCTGATTGAAACGCGCGACTTGCGGCGCTCTTTCGATGGCGGTCGCGTGGAGGCATTGCGCGGAGTCAGCATGACTATCGCCGAAGGTGAGTCGGTCGCGGTGGCCGGCCCGAGTGGGTGCGGAAAGTCGACGCTTCTGCAAATGCTCGGCGCGCTGGACGAACCGACCGAAGGCGACGTTCTGTTCCGGGGCCAATCGCTCCGCCAAATTCGCGATCATTCATTGTTTCGCGCGCGCACCATCGGTTTCGTTTTCCAATCGTTTCATTTGCTGCCCACGCTTTCGGCGCTCGAGAACGTGCAAATGCCGATGTTTGAAATGAAGTGGCCGCCCAAGCAACGGCGAGCGAAGGCCGTCGAGCTATTGAACGCAGTAGGATTGGGTGAGCGTTTGTCTCATTTGCCGAGAAAATTATCGGGCGGGGAACGTCAGCGCGTAGCGATTGCGCGCAGCCTCGCGAACGAACCGAAACTCCTGCTGGCCGACGAGCCGACGGGAAATCTCGACAGCTCCAATGCCGCGCGCATCATCGATCTGCTTTTGCAGATTCACCGGCAGCAGAACATGACCATCATCATTGTGACACACGATCTGGATATCGCCGGCCGAACCGATCGCATCGTCCGAATGCTGGACGGCCAGATCATCACCGATGCGCCGGCGAGCTGAGAAAGGAGTGCCGCGATGTTTTTTCTGACCGTCGTCTACAAAAACCTGTTGCGCCGATTAGTGCGCAGCTTGTTGACCGTGGTGGGCATCGCCGTCGGGGTTGGCGCAGTGGTTGCGCTGACCAGTATTGCCTGGGGTTTTCAGAAAAGTTGGGAGCAAGCCTACTCGTCGCGCGGAACCGATCTGATTGTCACCAAGATCACGAGCCGGAGCCCGCTGCCCGAACCCTTTGGCGAGCAGATTCAGGGAGAACTTCTTACTCTGCCTCATGTGCAGGAAGCGAGCGGCCTGCTCACCGACATGATCAGTATCGAAGATTCTCCCACCGTCATGGTCTTTGGCTGGCAAACGAAAAGTTTTCTTTGGGAGCATCTTAAGTTGGTTACGGGCCGTTGGCCGGCCGGCGAGGACGACAAGGTCGCGGTGATCGGGACAATCGCGGCCGAGTTGCTGAAAAAGACAATTGGTTCGCCTGTTCAAATTGAGACCGGCGAATTCAACGTGTGTGGAATATTCGAGAGCTCGGCCCTGGTTGAAAACGGCGCGATCATTTTGCCGTTGCGCCAGTTACAAGAGGCCACCGACCGGCAGGGCAAGGTCAATTTCCTTAATCTGAAGTTGAAACCCGGGACGAGGCCGGAAGATATCGATCTTTTGCGCGCGACCATTAAACAACGCTTTCCTTCGTACAAAGCCTTCGCCGCCGGGGAAGTCGCGCAGAACAACACCGCCATTCAGATTGCCAAAGCGATGAGTTGGGCGACTTCCATCATCGCTTTGGTTGTCGGCGCAGTTGGTGTTACCAACACGGTCTTGATGAGTGTGTTCGAACGCACGCACGAGATCGGCATCTTGCTGGCCATCGGCTGGCGGCGTATTCGCATCCTGCGCATGATCCTTTTGGAATCGATGTTTCTGAGCCTGATCGGGGGGATCGTCGGAATCGGATTCGGTTTTGTGGCGGTGAAAATTCTGCAAAGCACGCCGTTCATGCGGGGAAAGATTGAAGGTGACATCAGTGCGAGTCTTTTGGGCGCGGCCATTCTCATTGCGCTGGCGCTTGGAGTCCTCGGCGGCCTTTACCCTGCATACCGGGGGTCGCGTTTGCACCCGAGCGAAGCGTTGCGTTACGAATGAAAACGCGATTCGTCCTTGTTTGTGCAGCGCTTGCTACCGTGCTCGTTTTCGATCGAACCGCGTTCTTCGGAGCGCCCGTCGAAAATTCCAGTGCCCGCCAGCTCATGGCAAAAGTGGTCGAGGCAAACAGGACCACAGGATTTCGGGTTCGCTCAAAGCTAATTGTGACGACAGCCAATTCCGACCATCGGGAAGTGAAACAACTTCTTATCAAGGGCCGGGACGATGGCAAAAGCACGATGACGCTATATCAAATTCTGTGGCCGCCGGAATTGAAGGGACAGTCGCTCCTCATTGAAAAAAGGGAAAATTCAATCAGCGGACTTTTGTTTGAACCGCCCGACACGGTCAAAAAGCTGTCATTCGCTTTAATGACGCAACCCTTTTTCGGATCCGACCTTGCCATTGAAGATCTGGCCGAAGATTTCTGGGATTGGCCTTCAAAGATCGTCGGCGAAGAAACGATCAAAGAGAAACTGTGCACGATCGTCGAATCGAGACCACCCGCGGAGGCGGCGACCAGTTATTCGCTCGTCAAAACCTGGATCGCTCCCGAGCTGGCTTTGCCGCTGCGCATTGAGAAATATGGGAAGAACCGCCGGTTGGTCAGGCGCATCACGGCGGATCGAGTCATGAAGGTGCACGATCGTTGGACGGCCGCGACCATCAGTGTCGATCTTGCCGGAGCAAACAGCCGTACCATTCTCGAAGGATCAAAATCAGAGCGCGATTTGGATTTGCCGGCGGCTGACTTTACCCTCGAGGCAATCAAACGTGAAGTGCGGAATCCAGCTGCGCCGGCGACCAAAGAAAGCAACCGCAACTAATTCGCGTTCTTGCGCATCGAAACGTTGGCACTGCCAGACTTCTTTTCTTGCCAACAGGCGTCAAAATTCCTACACCCAGCCGATGAAGACCTCGGTTCCTGTCCCTCGGCGTTTGCGCAAAAAACCACTGATCAGTTTTTCGTTTCTTTTTTTCTACGCCGGTTTCGTGATGGCGGCGGATCAAACGACCGCGCTGAAAGCGGCGCGATTGTTCGACGGAAAGTCGAAAACGTTGATGCAAAACGGCGTCGTCATCGTGCAGGGCGACAAGATTGTCGATCTGGGCAGCAATTTGCCGATTCCTTCAGGCGCGAAGGTGATCGATCTGGGCGATGCCACGCTTTCGCCGGGGTTCATGGACGCACATACCCATCTGACTCTCGATTATTCCGGCAACTATAATGAGCGCCGATTGAAGGAGCTCGACTGGAATGTTTCCGAACATGCGATCAAGGCCGTCGGTTGGGCCCGCGACACGGTCGAGGCCGGTTTCACAACCGTGCGCGACCTCGGTAGCCGCTTTGTCGGCAGTCACGAGTTTGTCGATGTCGCGTTGCGCAACTCGATTAATCACGGCGTGATTGTGGGTCCCCGGATGTTGGTTGCGACATTTGGCGTCGGCGCGACGGGCGGACACTTTGATGCCACAGCCGGGTTTCGCGCCGGACTTTTCGGCCACGAGCCCGATTACAGCGAAGGAATTGCCGATGGACCAGACGCGATTCGCAAAGCCGTCCGTTTCGAGATCAAGAATGGCGCGGATGTGATCAAGGCGGCGGTTTCGGGCGGCGTATTGTCATTAGCGGACGAAGTGGACACGCCGCAGCTGACGCCGGCAGAGATGGCGGCGCTGGTCGATGAAACCCATCGGCTGCGCAAGAAGGTGGCGGTGCATTGCCATGGCGATCAAGCGGCGCGCGAGGCGATCGAAGCCGGGGTGGACTCAATCGAGCACGGTTCGTTTTTGAAACCGGAGACGCTCACTTTGATGAAAAACAAAGGAACATTTCTGACGCCCACGCTCATGGCGACTGAGTACATCCTGGGCAAGATCGACAATTACCCGCCGGCGTTGCAGGCCAAGGCGAAGGCGGCGGGAGCGGCGCGCTCGGAAATGTTTCGCAACGCGGTGAAGATGGGCGTGAAGATTTCGTTCGGAACGGACGCCGCCGTTTTTCCGCACGGTCAAAACGCAAAGGAATTCGCGTTGATGGTCGGACTAGGAATGGCGCCGATCGATGCGCTTAAGGCTGCGACTTCGAATGACGCAGAACTTCTCGGAATCGCGCAGAAGGTGGGAACGCTCGAGAAAGGAAAGCTGGCCGACATCGTAGCCATGCCGGGTGATCCGACGGCCGACATTACCGCAACCGAGCGCGTCTCGTTCGTAATGAAGGAAGGCAAGATTCTCAGGAATGGACCGGCGACTCCGCCGACCGCGGCAACATCAACAACGGAATGGCCGGCTTCCGCGCACGCGGATTAACCGCGTGCGCGATCCCCGAAGGGAACGGTGTCCCCTACATTCTCGTCGTGCTGACGGCGAGACGAACGGAAGTGCTTGAAGCGCTAATGAAGTAGAGTGAAACGCCACCCGCGCCGTAAACCGGATAAAGCGCATAGGGAACTCCTTTGATGACAACGGGGCTGCTCCAATCAATCGCCAGCGCACGGGAAAATGAACGCGACGTGACTGCAACGGAGTTGCTGAGGTTGAAGCGTTCGTCCTTCAAATCGCGGCGCGCATCGTAAGCGGTGAACCGGTGACCGTCGTTGTCATACGGCATGAATCTCTGACGTCGATAGGCATCATGGTTGAATCCGCCAAAGGATTCTTCTTCCGATCCCGTCATCGTTAACCTCGATACCTCTGTTCCGGTCCGGACGTTATCGATCATCGCAGGCTCGACGATATCTTCGCCGGCGCAGCGATAAGCATAAAAGGCCAGCTCATAATCGATCCCACCCCACTGGCTGAGATTGATCGGATGACCGAGCGCGACATCGAACACGCGCACATTTTCAGAAGCATCCCACTCATTTGACGCATCTCGCGCCGCTTTTGCTTTCGCTTGTTGCTCACGTGCGGCTTCAAATGCAGCGGCGTCCTCTTTCGACACGACCAGATCTGATTTACGCAGAGATTGAATGAGAGAATTACTCGCGCCCTGCGATTTGAGCGTGTTCTCCTGTTGCGGCGTTAAACTGTGCAGCAACTTGCGCTGCGACACGTCATTGATGATTGATGATTCCGGCTCGCGCGCACGAACGAGGAGGGAGACTTCACTGAAGTCCATGGGACGGGCGGAGGCGAAGGTGGTTAAACCGAAGAGGGCGACACCGATTATTGATAGTCTATAAAGAACGTGAGGTTTCATAACCGCTGTTTTTACCAGGACGAACTTACCTTTGACAATACTAAAAAAGCCCCTAATTTCGTTGTCCCGTCGCTCTGAGAGCGGCCCAAATTTAA
>JBEEGY010000069.1:0-4573 GCA_041167145.1 Verrucomicrobiota bacterium | reverse complement strand
GCGTAAACGCGCCACATGTAATCGCGTTCCTCATCGGTCACCATCTCGAGCGTGAGCTCGTCGTGATTGCGCAGGAACATGGCCCACTGGCAATTTTCCGGAATGGGCGGTGTCTGTTCGAGACTATCGATGATGGGGAAGCGGTCCTCCATCTGCAACGCCATGAACATCCGCGGCATGAGCGGGAAATGGAAATTCATGTGCGATTCGTCGCCATTCCCGAAATACGCCGCAGCGTCTTCCGGCCACTGATTGGCTTCCGCCAGCAGCATGCGGCCCGGGAATCTGAGATCGATATGTGCCCGCAACTTTTTCAGGTAAACGTGCGTTTCGGGCAGGTTCTCGCAATTCGTTCCTTCGCGTTCGTAAAGGTACGGAACGGCGTCGAGCCGCAGTCCATCGACACCGAGGCCCAGCCAAAAATCGCAAACCTTTTCGACCGCTTCGTGCACGGCCGGGTTTTCGAAGTTGAGATCGGGCTGGTGCGAATAGAAGCGGTGCCAGTAGTACGCCTTGGCGAGCGGGTCCCACGCCCAGTTGGAAGTCTCGAAATCCTTGAAAATGATGCGGGCGTCTTTGTATTTTTCCGGCGTATCGCTCCAGACATAGAACTCGCGTTCGAGCGAGCCGGGCGGCGCTTTTCTCGATTTTTGAAACCATGGGTTCTGATCGGAGGTGTGATTGATCACCAACTCGGTGATGACGCGCAGACCGCGTTCATGCGCCGCCATCAAGAACGTTTGAAAATCCTGCAGCGTGCCGAAGTTCGGATTGACGTTGTAATAATCCGCGATGTCGTAGCCATCGTCGCGCAAGGGCGACGGATAAAAGGGCAAAAGCCAAATCGCGGTGACGCCGAGTTCCTGGAGGTAATCGAGTTTCTCTATCAGCCCGCGGAAATCGCCAATGCCGTCGCCGTCGCTGTCGTGGAAAGTTTTGACATGTAGCTCGTAGATGACCGCATCTTTATACCAAAGAGGGTCAGCGACATTTTCACCCTGCGATTGCGCCATGCTGCTAAGGTTGGCGCACAAAGCGCGCCGCGCAATGACCGGGTTAAAACAGAAGCGGCCATGCTGCCATGGCCGCTCCCACTTTTTGTTACCTAATTTTATTTTCCGGACACCAACGCCACCTGACTGGCAACGCATTGCCACTTGCCGCCTCGGTTCATCCAAGTGTCGGTGTAGCGATAGGTACGGTCGAAGGCCTTGCCGTCTTTGCCGGTGCCTTTTTCATGGGAGGTCCCGACAACCACGGCCACGTCTTTCCCAAACATGCGAACCTCGAGTTTCTCGTTCTTCGCTGAGGCGAAGGTGTCTTTGTCACTCTTTACTTCCGAGACGACAAAGCGACGCCCTCCAACTTTGTTCTTCGAGTTAACTCCGATAAAATCTTCGGACATCATCGACTCGACCGTGGCTGTGTCGTGTTTGGCAATAGCCTCCTCCCATTTGTTCTCCATGTCACGAAGCGCGGCTTCAGTGCTCATTCCTTTTCTGGAAGCAGTCGCTGCGGCCGGCGAAGCGGATTTCGTTGCGGTTGCAGTCTCTTTCTTCACCGCAGCCGGCGATTCGCTCTTGGTCGCGGTGGTTTCTTCCTTCTTTTGGGCCTTGGTTTGTTCCGGCGTAGCCGTGGCCGCCGGCTTGTCTTCCACCGTAGCGGAGGCTTTTTCTTCCGGCGAAGGCGACGGTGATTCGTCCTGCGCGAAAGCGGATGCAACGGAGCTCAAGGCAGCGACGGCGATAAGGGACATGATAAATTTCATTTGGTTTCCTTTTGTAAGTTTGGCTTGAACGCCGGTTCACGCGGAACCTTCTTTCATTTCCGGAGACCATCCCGCGCGGGGCGCGGCGACTCGCGTTGCTGCGCAGGATCGTATTGGGCCATCCGTTCACTGGTCAAGGTTTATCATCGCGCGAAGCCGTTAGACCAAGTCGATCGGGCTGACTGACCTTTGTCAGGCTGGGCCCGCTCAAGATTCGCCGTGCGCGGGCTGGCAGACCACGGATTTTTTCGGAAAAGCGGATTAAACATTGGGCGGGCAAACGAAAAGTGCCATACTCGTCGATCTAACTTCATATCTGCATGAATCTACGATCCAAGAATGGGTTGAGTGTCGACACCGAAAGCGAAGCGGAGATCGCCCCGCGTTTGCCGGCCGCGGCGCCACAAATCGAACCGGGCGAGCCCACCGACCTCGATCTGATGTGCTCAATTCAGAAAGGAGATTCCGAAGCACTTTCCCTGCTCTACGATCGCTACAATGGCATCCTTAAAGCTCTTATCCTGCGCGTAATTCACAACGAGGCCGAGGCAGACGATCTACTGCAGGAGATCTTTATGGAAATTTGGAATCAGTCTAAAAATTTCTCCGCCCTAAAGGGCAAACCGCTCGGCTGGATGGTCACCTTGGCCCGCCGTCGTGCCATCGACGGGCTGCGCAAAAAGCAGGCTTATGCCCGTGCCGAAGAACGTCTCCAAGCCGAGACCGAGCAGCAGCCGGATGCCTGGGTCCATAATTCCACGGAACAGGAAATCGACTTTGCCGATACGCGAGTCCTTGTGCGCCAGGTCATTAACTCACTTCCGCCCCCTCAACAGCAGGCTATAGAACTTGCATTTTTTCGTGGTATGAGTCAGCGCGAAATCGCCGCAAATACGAATACACCTTTGGGAACCGTCAAGACTCGGCTCGAATTAGGGCTGAAAAAAATCTATGATGGCCTGAAAGAACTGAAACATGAGCTTTGACGAATTCCAGAATCGCTCACGACTCTACGTCATCGGCGCACTCGAGCCCGATGAACTGGATGAGTTCGAGGATGCGCGCAAAACCTTCGGGCAGAAGGCCGAGGATTTTATCGGCCAATGCTACGCGCTGCATGAAGCGTTCGCCCTTAGTTTAAAACCCGCGAAATCATCTTCAACAATCAAGGACCGTTTGATGTCGATGGTGCGGGAAAAGCAACAGCGTTAGTCGGCTCGCGTTTCGCCGCAGCCGATTATTTCGCGCAGGATGAATTCCTGCAGGAAGCCGTAGAAATTCACCTGGAACAAACTTAGGTCGCGCCGCGACCCGATCGGCGAACGGTAATGATCGCACAGTTCGCTGTCGGTGAAGTTGTATTTTGCAGCGATCACCAGCCGCGCCTGGTTCAGAGCGCTCAGCCACGCGTCGGCGTGCCCGGCCGGGATGCGTAATGTGCGATTCGCAAAGGTCCGTTCGTTGCCATTCAATTGTTGCAGATCCGCGGCCACCGTTTCGGTCGCAGTGCGGAAAAGTTTTCGCAACTCCGGTTCGACATACAGCTTCCATTCCGCGCAACTTTCCTTCTCACCTTCGGCCGCCGGCCGGCTGAAAAGCCGCTGCTCGGCGGAGACGCTTTCCTCAGGATTAGTGCTCGCCGGGATCTGCCGGAGAAGCTCGGCCAAAAATGGATCGAGCTCCGATATTTCGAGCTCGTCATTTCGCCGGCAAATATCCATATCACTCCACCTTTTCGAGCGTGGCGAGCAAGAGATAGCCGTGCAATTGTTGCACATACAGCTCGGCGCGTTCGCGCACACCGGCCCACAAGATCGAGCGGCCCTTTTGGTGCACTTCCAACATATGCCGCTCGGCTTTCTCGCGCGGATAACCGAAAACCCGCTGAAAAACCATCGTCACGTAAGTCATCAAATTAATGGGATCGTTGTGCACAATCACCTGCCACGGCAAATCGAGCGATTCTTCGGTCTTGGTTTCCGTTTCAATCGTCGGATCAGCCAGCGTTGCGCGCGCTGGACCGGTAGCGATAGGAATTGAGTCTGCAACTCGTTCGCTTCCGGCCACCCCTGCCCGGCCCCGGCGTGCCTGCGACCTCATATGTGACGCTAACATAGGGCGTCCTCAGTTCAAACCTGTAGCGGCGGTCGGCGCCTGTCCTGAGCCAGGTCGAAGGAACCCCGAAACTTTCAGACCCGGCGCTGACAGAGCGCCGCTACAGTTGTGTCTGTTCAAGAATCTCCTCTTGGACTTTTTTCATCCTTTGGGCGTCTATCTTATTCTGGTCATCGAATCCGTGCAGGTGCAATAAACCATGCACGATGTACAACTGAAGTTCGCGCGTCAGAGAATTTCCGAATTGACCGGCCTGACGGCGCGCCGTTTCCCCGCTGATAAAAATCTCGCCGTGCGAAAATGTGATTACATCGGTCGGCCCCTCTTGGTTTAAAAACTGTCGATGTAACGACGCCATCCGGCGATCCGACACCACCAGGACAAAGATCTCACGAAGTTTCGTCAAATCGGTCGTCCTCGTTTTGCGCAGCTCCAGACAAAGCGGCAAAGCTTTGCTCGCGAAATTCTGCAGCGCTGCCGCATTGACCGGGACCTTGCGCTGGAGATTGCGGACGTCGACTTTCGGAATGCCGGCCAGCTTGCTCATCAAGTTCCCGAACCAAGAAATTGTCGCCCAATGATGCGAGTGGCTTCATCTTTGGGAAGTCTCGCGAATGCTCTGATCACCCGAACCGCAAATTTCTTCGTCCTGTCCTGCAACTGCCTTGCTCGATGGAGGGTATTCATAGC
>JBEEGY010000068.1:0-2833 GCA_041167145.1 Verrucomicrobiota bacterium | reverse complement strand
CGCTCGCGCTGGCCGCGGCCGAGCAACTGGAGGAAGACGATATCAGCGCAGAGATTGTCGATCTTCGCTCAATCAAGCCGCTCGATGAGCGGACCATTTTCGAGTCCATTGCCAAGACCCATCGCGTGGTCATTGTCGAGCAGGACCGCCCGTTTTGCGGCGTCGGCGCGGAAGTTTGCTATCGGATTCAGCGAAACATTTTCGATGAGCTGGACGCCCCGATCATGCGCGTATCACAGGAAGATGTCCCCATGCCGTACAACGAGCGCCTCGAGAAAGCTGTCCTGCCTAACAAGGAAAAATTAATCGAAGCGGTGAAGAAGGTCTGTTACGCGTAGGGAAAGTTAAAAATGTTACAAGGTTACAAGAGTTACATACGACAGAGGTCGCTTCGTTTTTACCATGTAACTTTTGTAACGATGTAACTTTTAACACCCAATCCCATGCCTGAACTGCAAATGCCCAAGTTGAGCGACACGATGACGGAGGGAACCCTGGTCACGTGGAAGAAAAAGAAAGGTGACAAGGTTTCCGCTGGAGAAGTGCTCGCTGAAATCGAGACGGACAAGGCGACGATGGAATGGGAATCGCCCGAAGACGGAACTCTAACCGAAATTTATGTCGAAGAGGGCGGGAAGGTAAACGTTGGCGACAAGATCGCGTTCATTGGCGTTAAAAACGAGGCTGCGCCAGCCGCGTCGCAGAAGGGTGAAAAAGAGGAGAAGCCCGCGGCGAAAAAGGAAAAGAAGCCGCAGGCGGAAACGGAGAAGCCCGCCCCGGCCAAAGCAAAAGAAGAAGAAACCGCTCCACCACAGGAAACGCAAAAGGCCGCGGATCGCGTTGAGCCGAAGCGTGAAGCTGGCGATCAGAAATCCGAGGGCCGCAAGTCCGCCGGCGACGAAGCGCGAGTCAAAGCGTCGCCGGTAGCGCGTCGGGTCGCCGGCGAGCTTGGAGTCGATCTGGCTGAAGTTGCCGGAACCGGTCCTGACGGCCGGGTGACGGAAAGTGATGTTCGCGCCGCGGCTAAATCTGCCGCAGGCAAGGAGGCTTCTCCGAAACGTCCGTCATCTTCGCCAGCGCCTGCCGCGAAGGCCGTGACGGGCACACGCATAAACCTGTCCGGAATGCGCAAGGTGATTGCCGAGCGCCTGGTTGAAAGCAAAGGACCTGTTCCGCATTTTTATCTCAACATCGATATCGATGCCGGTCCCCTCATGGCTGCGCGGGCTGAACTGAAATCCGCCGGCGAAGGCGCCGATGCATCAAAAATCACGGTCAACGATTTCGTGTTGAAGGCTGCGGTCCAGGCAGCGGTGAAAGTTCCGAAGGTGAATGCATCATTTGCGGGCGATGCGATTGTGCAATATGCCGACGTCGATTTGGGAATTGCCGTTGCCATTCCCGATGGATTGTTAACTCCTGTAATTCGTGCTGCGCAGAACAAGTCGTTGCGCGAGCTCAGCGAAATGGCGAAAGACCTGGCCCAACGCGCACGGAACAAGCGGATGAAGCCGGAGGAATTTCAGGGTGGAAACTTCACCGTCTCCAATCTCGGTGGCATGGGCATCGATAGCTTTTCGGCCATCATCAATCCGCCCCAGGGATTCATCCTTGCCATCGGTGCCATCAACAAAACGCCGGTGGTCGATGATTGCGATCAGATTGTCGTCGGGCACCGCATGTCAATCTGGATGAGCTGCGATCACCGCGTCATCGACGGCGCGCTCGGTGCGGAATATCTCAAGGAACTTCGCCATCTTCTCGAGAATCCGGCGCTGCTGTTGGTTTAGCGGGAACCTGGATTCAAGGAGCGGCGGCTTCCTAGCCGCCGATTTAGGTAAACGGCGATCTGGAGATCGCCGCTCCTTGGACCTCCGCGACGCCCTTATTTCAAAAGGCGGTTGTTTCCCAGGTCATGAAATCGTCGAGCGCCCCCCTGCTTTGCTCGACCGCAAATGCGATCACGGTGGCGTCGTCGACGAAACCGAGAAACGGAATTTCATCGGGTATCAGATCGAATGGATTCACCAGGTAGCTCACTGCGGCGATGATCGATAAAAGCGCGTTCTGGGAAATGTTGCGGTACTCGCCCCGAAAATAGGCACGAATCAGCCGAAGCATCGCCTGCAGATAAGGCCACGAATCTTTGAACGGTTCTTTCGGTATGGTCGCGGCTTTTCTTGACGCCTCTTCAAAAAGCGCGCGCAAACTCGCCGGATCGATCACGTACGATTTCGCATCCAGTATCGCCCGGGCGAAAGCCTGGCTCCGAAGCGCAGCCTTCTGATAGGGCGCTTGTTTTACGACGGTCTTTGTCGCTCGTTGTTTCGTGCCGGGTTTCTTTTTCACTTTCGCCTTCTTCATGCCTGGCAATGAAAGCATTGTCTCACGCCAGTGAGAAGCTGATTCGTTCCAGCAAACGCCATGTTTGATTTGAGTTTTCGCGCCTGTAAGATCGACAGGGAGCAGACGCCGCCACGGTGGCGCATCAAATCAATGGTGACGAACAATTCACCGGATAACAAACCTTTGCAGACGGCTTCGTTTGTCATTCACGCCACACGCGGTGTTATTCGCGATCAAGCGATTCGTCGTAAGACGATGTTCGTTCTTCTGCTTTGCGCGCTGATCCTTTTGTTGTGCGGGTCAACACTTCTGCAGTCGACCCTGAATCCCGCTGATCACCCTGCCCGGTTCATTTTGTTTTGGATCTTCTGCGCCTGGGTCACACTCACCGCCATCCTGCTTGCCTTTTTTGATTTGCTCATGGTTAGAATCCAAGCGCGAAATGCCCGGCGCGAGTTGCGCGAAAATCAAGACCGGGCCTCTCCCG
>JBEEGY010000067.1:0-4180 GCA_041167145.1 Verrucomicrobiota bacterium | reverse complement strand
TGGGGAGCGCAGGCCGCTGGCCTGCGGCATTCGGCGGCCCGCCGAATGAAAGTTCGCGACGGCGAGCCGCCATCGCCGGCACGCGAGCCGCGTGCGCTCCCCAGAAGCGCGCTTTAGCGCAGCACTGAATCGATACGCGCCATGAGCTCCTCGTGCGGGACTAAAACTTCTTCACGTGTAGCCAGCGACTTTACCTTCACCTGCGGCCATTCATCGCCGTAAAGAACGGCCGTTGTCGCACCCAGATCTTCCGCCGTTTGAAATTGCTTGCCGACCTTGGCGGGAGCTAGCGGATAATCTACGCGATAGCCTGCGTCCCGAAGTTTTTGCGCGTCGGCCAGAGCGTTTGCGCGGCGCTCTTCCTTTGCGATCACAAGGTAGATATCGATCTTGTTCTGGTCGCGGATGGCTGTGTCCATTTTCTCCCGCGCCGCCGGGCGATCTTTAATCAGTTCGCCCAGCACCACGTCGCCCATGGCAAAACCGAGCGCCGGCATTTTGACGGCCCCCTCGCTAAGATTCTCAATCAGGTTGTCGTAACGCCCGCCACCGGCGATAGCACGCAGTTTCCCGGCGCGATCAAACACTTCGAAGACCATGCCCGTGTAATAGGCAAGCCCGCGAACAATCCGTACATCGACGTCGACGAAATCAGCGAGCCCACGGATGCGCAAGCCTTCGACAAGCCTGTCGAGTTTTTCGCTCTTGCCACCTTCATGTAAGATTGACATGACGGGCTCGGCCAGTTTGCCAAGCTTCTCGACCGTCCTCTCGCGCGGCTCGCGTTCCGATTTGTCGATGACCTGCAAAATTTCGTCCCATTGCTCGGGCGGAACATCTTTCGACTGTAAAAAGTCCGTCCAAAATCCACGGTCGCTCACACGGACGACGAAATCCTTTTCCGTGAAACCGAATGCGCGCAGGATGTCGATGGCGAGTGCGACCAGTTCGAGGTCCGCGCTCGGATCGGCTTCCCCGATGATGTCGCAATTGAGCTGAAAATGTTCGCGCAATCGTCCGCGCTGTTGTTTTTCGTAGCGAAAAAATGGACCGATTGAAAACCACTTTAGCGGTTTTCGAAACTCCCGTTCGTGTGCCGCGACGACGCGCGCAAGTGTCGGCGTCAGCTCGGGACGCAACGCCACTTCGCGCTCGCCTTTATCGGTAAAATGAAACAGTTGATCGACAATTTCCGAGCCACTTTTCTTGCGATAAAGATCGGTCGGTTCCAGGACAGGCCCTTCCCACTCGAGAAAGGCGTATTGCCGTGCGACTTCGCGCCAGCGTGAAAAAATGTAATTTCGCGCGGCGCAGTCATTCGGCAAAAAATCACGAAATCCGGGCAGGCCTTGCATAAGGCTCAGGCGTTCCTCCCGGGCGGAAATCGTCGCCTCGTTTTGATGCAACCGCCTGGGCCCGAGTTTACGAAACCAGAGTGCGGTTGAATAAACTCCAACTGGAAGGAGTCGGATAGATTCACGACGGAGAGCATCCGTTTAACCAAAGCAAAGGACAAACATGAAACAAACGAGATTAATGAAAATGTTGGCGGGCGGCATGGCTTGCGTATTGGCCATTTCAACGGCTTTCGCGCAAACTAGCAGCACGACCACAACCACCGCCGGCGGGGCCGGGGTGAGCAGCACCACCACCACGAGCGAAGTGAACGGCTCAGGCGTAGTCACCGCCTACACGCCAGGATCTGATTACATCAGCTTCCGCACGGAAACGAGCACGGCGCCGACGAAGTACTACTACACAAAGAAAACCGTTCTGGTCGACCCGGAAGGCAAGACCGTTGAATGGTCGGCTCTTCGTCCTGACATGCCGGTCACCTACAGCTACGTCAAAGATGGCGATCGCATGGTCGTTACCAAAGTGACGTTGGCCAAGCCGGTCTCAACCTATAAAAAGGAAGAGACGACTACGACAACCACGACCAAGCCCTAAGGCTGATCTAGTTTAAGCAAGAATTCAAAAGCGCCCGTGGACGAAATTCCGCGGGCGCTTTTTGCTGTAGCCGGTGGGGCGAGACTCCGTCGAGCCGACGAAAAAATCCACGGCTCCGCAGAGCGTCGCCCTACCGACCCTGCCGCTGAAGAGAGCGACAATTAATCGCCGTAACCGCGCGGAAATTTTTCGTGCCACTTCCAGGCGCTCTCAATGATCGCATCAAGAGATTGAAACTGCGGTTGCCAGCCAAGCTCGCGCTTGATCTTTTCCGACGCCGCGATCAGGCGCGGCGGATCGCCGGGGCGCCGCGGTCTTTCGGCGATGTGAATCTTGCGTCCGGTAACTTTGCGCGCGGCTTCGATCACTTCGCGAACACTCGAGCCGCCACCCGTTCCGAGATTGTAGAAGTCACTCTTCTCCGCTCCAAGTGCGAGAATGTGCGCCCGGGCAAGATCGACAATATGAATGTAATCGCGGATGCAGGTGCCGTCCGGCGTGTCGTAGTCGGTGCCGAAGATCTCCACGTGCGGTTTTTCCCCGAGCGCAACTTTTAGCACATTCGGAATGAGATGCGTTTCGACCCGGTGATCTTCGCCAAATTTTTCGGTGGCGCCGGCCGCATTGAAATATCGGAGCGCAACAAATTTCAATCCGTGGATCTGATCGTACCAGCGTAAGATTTTCTCGAACATCAGTTTCGATTCGCCGTACGGGCTAATCGGACGGGGCACAGCGGTCTCATCAATCGGCAACCGTTCGGGCGGCCCAAAGATGGCGCAGGTCGACGAGAAAACGAGACGGGAAACGCGCGTTTCCACCATGGCGTCGAGAAGGTTCACGCCATTGGCGACGTTATTGCGAAAATACTTGGACGGATTCTCCATCGATTCGCCGACCAGCGCGCTGGCCGCGAAATGCATGACCGCCTCCGGTCGCTGCCTGGACAAGATCGACAATGTTCCTGGTCGATCTTGCAGATCGCCCGCGATGAAATCAGCGCGAGGATCGACAGCCGCGCGATGTCCTTCGGTCAGATTATCGAGAATCGCGACCTCGTGTCCCCGGTCGAGAAGTTGTTCGGCGCAGACGCTGCCGATATAACCCGCGCCGCCGACGATAAGAACCTTCATCGAGCGAAAATCAGCGAGGATCGGCGTTATTCAATCCCAAGCGCGCCTACGTCCCGGGCGAACGATTTCTTGCGCAGGGCCACGATCATCTTTTGCACCTGGGGATGCTTCGCGCGCGGCTTCAGAACGCGCAAGCTTTCTTCGGTCGAGCCCCACTGCAAAATATCGATATCGATATGGCGCACGCCCCAGCGCCGCATTTGCAGACGGCTGGGCTTGTAGAGATCGATCGTGTTCGTTCCGACCAAGGCGGTGCCGTAATCGTCGATCACATACATCTCGTTAGTGCCAACGACGCGAAATCGCGTCCCGAGCGGGAAACGGGACCAATCCGACGCTGCGCTCATGACGCGGGTGCCGGAAAGGTGCGCGCCGACGGCGTTGTGGCGACCGCCTCGTTCGGTGTGTGTGTAGGCAGTGGTGCGAACTTTGTGCCGATGACGACCGCCGGCACTGCTGCTGGTGCTGGTTGATTTAACTTGCGGCTGTTCCGCGCAACTGACGAAAAAGCATGCTACGAGCGCACCAACCGCAAACTTCAAGAGGTTCGACATTCGTAAATTACGCGGGTCAATACCATTGAAGGGCAGACGTGCAAGCGATAAATTACGATCTTGCATGACATGCGCGCATTAACTTCGAGTCAGGTTTTTGTCGCAAGAGATGTGCTGCTCGATGCGCGCCTTGCCCTTTTCCATGAGCGAGAGAAATGGCTGGCCGTGGCCGATCTGCATTTCGGTTATGAATTGAGCCAACGCGCCGCGGGGAATCTCTTTCCGTTCTGGGGGATGGAGTCGAGCAGAGCGCGTTTGTTCTCGCTCCTCGAAGATTATCGGCCGGAGCGATTGATCATTCTGGGGGATCTGGTGCATGACCGCGCCGCCGCACGCGAAGCAGAACGACTGGTTCAGAGCGCGCGAGATTTTTGCGAGGTAATCGTCATCGCGGGTAATCACGACCGCCAGGTCGCCGCGACCATCGAGTTCGTCGATTCGTGGGAAACGAAACGTTTTCACTTTCATCATGGGCATTGCGCGATCAAAAAATCAAAACGCATCCAAATTATCGGACATCATCATCCGGCGGGAACGCTGCGC
>JBEEGY010000066.1:0-6795 GCA_041167145.1 Verrucomicrobiota bacterium | reverse complement strand
GATGACCGCGGCGCCATAGCGCCTAACGAGCCGTCCCTGGCGGAGGAATTCATCCTCGCCCGCCTTGAGCGAGATTGAATTGACGACGCCCTTGCCCTGCACGCATTTCAGGCCGGCTTCGATCACGCTCCATTTTGAGCTGTCGATCATGAGCGGGATGCGTGAAATCTCCGGTTCGCTCCCGATCAGATTCAAAAAACGCGTCATGGCCGCTTCGGAATCGATCATCCCTTCGTCCATATTGACGTCGAGGATGTTGGCGCCGCCTTGCACCTGCTGGCGCGCCACGGCCAGAGCGCCATCAAAATCATCCGCCAGGATCAGTTTCGAAAACTTTGGCGAACCGGTGATATTGGTGCGTTCACCAACAACGGCAAATCCCATCTCTGGGGTAATGTTCAGCGGCTCAAGCCCGGAGAGCTGGAGGGCTGCGCCGGGGACGTGATCGACCGCGCTGGTGAGCGCACGATTTTGGGGAGCGCGCGCGTCTCGCGTGCTGGTCGCGACGTCCCGTTGCGACGAACTTTTCGTTTCCGGCTCCGCTAGTCGAGACGCAGGAGTTCGCGAAAGCGAGACGCTTTCGCCAGCATCCGGGACGGATGCGCTCCCCAGAACAGAGGCGCGTGCGCTCCCCGGCACTGCGCGGGGCGGGCAATCGCGCACCGCCGCCGCGATTGCGCGAATATGTTCGGGTGTTGTGCCGCAGCAACCGCCCACCAGATTTAGCCAGCCGTTCTTCGCCCAATTCCCCAATTTGGGCGCGAGCGATTCCGGCGTTTCGGGAAAACCGGTTTCAGAAAGTGCGTCAGGCAGTCCGGCATTTGGATACGCGCTCATGTAGTATGGCGAGATGCGCGCTAGTTCCTCGATATACGGCGCCATCTCGTCAGGTCCGAGCGCGCAATTTAAACCGACGATTAGCGGCCGCGTGTGCGCAATCGAAGCCAGAAACGCTTCCACAGTTTGGCCGCTCAAGGTGCGACCTGAGAGGTCGGTGACAGTTCCCGAAACTAGCAATGGGACCTTTCTGCCGGTTTGCTCGAACGCTTCGGCGATGGCGAAGAGCGCAGCTTTGGCGTTGAGCGTGTCGAAAATTGTTTCGACCACCAGAAGATCGACATCTCCTTCGAGCAATGCCTTGGCCGAATCCAAGTACGACTGTCGCAATTGGTCGAAGTTGACGGCGCGGAATCCGGGATCATTGACGTCGGGAGACATGGAGGCGGTAACGGGCAGGGGACCGAGCGAGCCGGCGACGAAGCGCAGAGTGCCGGTTTCGTTTGCGAAGCGATCGGCGGCGCGTCGCGCAAGTTGCGCCGCGGTCAAATTGATCTCGTGCACAAGCGCGCGAAGATCGACGTCTTCAACCACGCGTTGAAAGAACTCCTGATCTTTTCGTCCGCCGGCCGGTTCTCCTTGAAACAAAAAGTCGTGCAGACCGATCGTGCTCCCACTGAACGTGTTGGTCTCGATAATGTCCGCGCCGGCTTCGAGATATTTCGTGTGAATTTCTTCGATGACCTGCGGCTGCGTAAGTTGCAGCAGTTCCAGGCTGCCTTTTAGGTCCTTGCCTTTCCAATCGCGAAAACGTTTGCCCCGATAATCCTGCTCGGACAATTGGCAGCGCTGGATCATCGTGCCCATGGCGCCATCGAGCACGACAATGCGCTCCCGCATGAGTGCCTCCAAAGGATGAATCTCGCTCGCCATCAGGCGAGAACTAAGCGGGGTTTGTGCCAGTGATCAAGGAACAAATTGACGTATCATGATGCGTAGATGTGTTCTTGGACTCTTCCTCTACCTCTCAATCTTTCTCTTATCAGATAGATCAACGACAAAGAGGAAGCGGCAGAGGAAGACCAGGAACGGGCCTATTCTGAAACTCCCGCGCGAATCATTTGCACGAACGACTTACCTAGCGTTTGAAGTTTCTCTTCCAGCTTTTGCGTGCAATCGCAATCGCAGCAGGCCCACGGCTCCGTTCCATTTTCATGGCGGCAGTTACGGCGTGAATGCGCGTCCTTTACCGTGAGCAACTCGAAATGTTCTTCCCAGTAGGGCCGTTCTTCCTCCAAAGGCGGATCGCAGAAACAAGTCTCAACCCATGTTGCAACTCCCGATTCACTCGCGCGTGCTTCGCTCATGTTGTGCAAGTACTCGCCGCCCGCAATTGAACCCCGTCCAAGAGTTTTGTTATCGATCGCCCGCAGAAGCGCCCCGCGCTGGCCGGGTTTTAGTTTCGCTTTAACCAGATAACGCATTCCCGAAATCTTAGCACAAGAGCCAACCTGCGACATATGCAGGTAGGGGCGATTGGATGCAGCGCACCGAATCCGGACTTTTCAATTCCAAGATCGACAATTAAATCTGGGCGGTGTCCGCGATCCGGCTGTTCACATCGCTTAATCGAGATCAACGCAACACGTTTCTCGCCTGCTTCCTCGGCTGGACTTTAGACGCTCTCGATTTTTTTCTGCTTACGTTCGTGCTGGTGCCGGTGGGACATGACTTCGGACAGAGCATTCCGAAGGTTGCGTTCGCCATCACTCTCACTCTCCTGATGCGCCCGGTCGGCGCGTTGATCTTTGGTTATCTCGGGGACCGGTTTGGCCGGCGCCTTCCCCTCATGATCGACATTATTTTTTATTCGGTCATGGAATTGGCGACCGCGTTCGCGCCAGACTTCACCGTCTTCCTTATCCTGCGCGCGCTTTTCGGGATCGGCATGGGGGGCGAGTGGGGACTGGGCGCGTCGCTAGCCATGGAGTCGCTGCCGACGCAGGCGCGCGGTTTGTTCTCCGGAATTTTGCAGCAGGGATATGCATTTGGTTATCTGCTCGCCGCGTTGGTTTACTGGATTGTGTTCCCATTGTTTGGCTGGCGCGGACTTTTTGTCGCCGGCGCCTTGCCCGCGTTCCTCGTTATTTACATTCGCGCTCATGTTCCGGAATCGCCCGTCTGGGAACGGCATCGCGTGCAGAGACAAGGCGCAACGTTCGACCTCGCGGCTTTCGTGAAGAAACACGGCCGGCTGTTTATCTACGCCGCGTTGCTCATGACGGTATTCAATTACATGTCGCACGGCACGCAAGATCTTTACGCGACATTCCTGGAAAAGCAGCGCGGCTTTGGCGTGAACCAAAAATCGATGATCACAATCGTGTATGCGATCGGAGCGATCTGCGGCGGCACGGTGGTCGGGTTTCTCTCACAGCGATGGGGACGGCGGCGTTCGATCATTATAGCGGCCGCGTGCGGAATGCTCTTGATTCCGCTTTGGATATTTTCGCCCGGAACGGCGCTCCTCATAGTCGGCGGATTTCTGATGCAGTTCATGGTGCAAGGCGCGTGGGGCGTTGTGCCGGTGCACTTGAACGAACTTTCGCCCGCTGAATTTCGCGGGACCTTTCCGGGCCTTGCCTATCAGCTCGGAAATTGCGCCGCCGCCTTCGCTGCGCAACAGCAAGCATGGCTGGCCGAACATTTTCGCATGGCGAACGGGACTCCTAACTATGCGCTGACGATGGCCTTGGTCGAAAGCGTGGTGTTCCTCGCCATAATCATCCTTGCCGCCCTGGGCCCTGAAGAACGCGGGAAAGAATTTTAGTGCTGCTTTTTTGACGTCGCCGGCACCAGCGCGGCTGAAGGACTTTCCGTGGCGGGCGTCGATTGTGCCGCCGCCACAGCAGACCCCCGATAAACGCCGGGCCCGTAACGTTGCTCGACAATAGCTTCCGCGATTCTATCCGCGAGCAATTCGCGGTATTCCGAATCGCGCGCTTCGCCGCCCTCGCGCCGGTTACTCAAAAACCCGCACTCCACTAGCACAGCGGGATACATGGCCAGTCGCAGAACGCGGAAATTTGCGAAATGCACACCGCGATTCACCGCATGAGGCATGGTCAAGAGCTTCCCTTGAATGCGGTCGGCGAGTGCACGGGAAACTGACGAGTTGTAATATGTTTCAAAACCGCTAACGGCGCGGCGGCGAGAATCGTTGAAGTGAATGCTCACAAAGATCGAGTTCTTCTGCCGGTTTTCGATCGCGACGCGTTCATCGAGCTCGATGAAAACATCCGAGGAGCGAGTCATTACTGTCTTAAGCTGAGATTCGCGCAATCTTTGGTTTAGGCGTTTGGCCACATCGAGCGTGGCGATTTTCTCAGCGCCCCCGAAACGGCGATACGCGCCGCTGTCTTTGCCGCCGTGACCCGCATCGACAACCACGGTCGTGAATGTCTTGCTCGTGTCCTTTTTGCCGGTTCTGGTGGGGCCGGTCGCGCATGCGGCCAGCAAGCAGGGGAGCGTGAAACCGCAGAGTCGCCGAATTACCCGAGACATTTGCATTGTTTACTCCAAAGTCGCGATGTCGCCAAAGATTTTTGGCTGAATTTTCCGACGGATTACTCGTCACTAATTCAAAAACCGCTTGTTTTTTGTGCCACCGCAACTAAAGGCCTTTACCATCTTTATGTTCACTCGATCCGGGATTTTCTTATTTGTTTTTGCTATTTCGTTCGCGTTTGCCGGCATCGTACCGGCCGCTAATTCACCAGCTCCGGCCCAGTCCGCGCCATCGAAAGGAGGCTCACCGGCTGCAACCGCCGCAGCTTCGAACGCTCCAGCCGCGCCCGCCCAGAAACCCGGCGGCAAGCAGGTTGTCGATCAAACCGCGCAGACCATCATTTTTTGTTATCATCGGCTGGTCGACAAAGTCCGCGCCCCGGGCACGGAGATCAGGACGCCAGATTTCGAAGCGGAAATGCAGATGCTCAAAGACAAGGGCATCACCGTAATCAGCATGCAGGATTATCTGGCGTGGCGACGAAGCGAGAAAGCCATTCCGCCGCGTTGCGCCGTGATCACCTTCGATGATGGCTGGAAATCGCAATACGACGTCGCCTGGCCGATCATGAAAAAATTCGGGTACCCCTTCACCATGTTCATCTACACCGAAGGCGTTCAGGGCGGACATTTTGGTGGCGGCCAAGCGATTTCTTGGGAGCAATTGGCCGAGATGCGCGACGCCGGAGTCGATATTGAAGCGCACTCCGCCACGCACCAGGACTTGCGTAAGGGTTACGACGTCATCAACAAAAAGAAAACGAGCGGCGCCGAATACGAGCAGTGGCTGCAAAACGAGGTCGTTGGCTGCAAGCAACTGCTCGAGCAACGGCTTGGGATCAAAGTGAACTGCTTTGCTGTTCCGTTCGGGAATTACAACGAGCACGTTAAGGAAGTAGCGCGCAACGCCGGATACGAAGCGATGTTCACCGTCTACGGCCAGCCGCTCACTTTTAATTCGCCGCTCGATTCTCTCGGGCGTTACGCCATTGAAGCGAATAAGCCGAAGGTCTTCGAAAGTGCCGTCAAAATGATCGGGACCTCAACTGGTGGCGCGGCCGCGGTGGCCCAGGTCGGGAACGCGAACCTGTCGACTCAACCGGCTGATGGTGAGACCGTTCGGACCGCCTTGCCTTTGATCAAAGCGAATCTGGGCGCCATGGGTCAGATCGACCCCGCGAGCATACAAATGCGCGTGAGCGGATTGGGCGTCGTTCCCGCGAGTTTCGATCCGAAAACGGGCACGGTGGCCTACCAGGTCACGCAAAAACTTCGCGACAAGACGTGCACCGTCATCGTGACGGCCAAATCCGAAGGCAAAAAAGTTGAAGCGCACTGGACGTTTGGGATCGAGGAAGGTGCTGGCGCGGCGCCAACATCGACATCTCCAACTGCGTCGCCCAAGAAATAATCGCGCAATGTTAATCTGGGGAGCGGTCACCGCGGCGACCTGGTTCGCGCCTCGCGTGCTGGTTTCGGCGCCTCGCCGAAACGTCCTTTTCAAGCAAGTTCGCGATCGCAAGGGCGCGATCGCCCGCACGCGAGGCGCGTGTGCTTCCCGGAGAAACTGACACAATGTTTTCCTTACTCGGCGCAAAACTGCAGGATATTTTCAAGGACCTGCGCGGCCACGGAACCATTTCCGAAGCAAACATCGACAGCGCCTTGCGACAGGTCCGGCTCGCCCTGCTCGAAGCGGACGTCGATTTTCAAGTGGCCAAGACCTTTATTGCGCGCGTGCGCGACAAGGCCCTCGGCGAATCCGTGCTGCGCAGCATTACGCCGGGACAACAGATCGTTAAGATCTTCCACGAAGAACTGACCGTCTTACTCGGTGGCGATGCCGCACCGCTTAATCTCGACGAGCCACGACGAATTCTGATTGTCGGACTGAATGGCGCCGGCAAAACAACCTCCGCCGCCAAACTCGCAAACTTGCTCAAAAAGCAGGGGCGCGAACCGGCATTGATCGCGTGCGACTTGCAGCGGCCGGCTGCGATCGAACAGCTGGCTACACTTGGAAGACAAATCGACGTTCCGGTTTTTACGCCGGATCCGAATGAGAAAAACGTTCAGCGCGCCGCCGCCGCTGCGCTCGCGCAAGATCCACCCGCCTCCGCGCCGCTAGGGCGAGAAAGTCACACCAAGATCAACATCTTCGACACAGCCGGCCGGCAGGAAATCGATGAAGCGCTCCTTGGCGAACTCAAGACGCTCAAAGATTTTTTGCAGCCGCAGGAAACCCTGCTCGTGGTCGATGGGGCGACAGGTCAACAGGCCGTTAGCGTGGCCAAGCATTTCAACGAGGCGCTGCAAATCACCGGGATCATTTTGACGAAGCTCGACGGCGACGCGCGCGGCGGCGCAGCCTTATCGATGCGCGAAGTTACGCAGCGCCCGATCAAGTTCGTGGGCGTCGGTGAAAAGCTCGATCAATTCGAAATCTTCATG
>JBEEGY010000065.1:0-3037 GCA_041167145.1 Verrucomicrobiota bacterium | reverse complement strand
GTACCATTGCACCGAGCGTTCAATGTCGCGCACGGACAGCGCGACGTGATCAATTCCTTCGTGCTCGAACATCGAATCGAAAGTTCGCACGCGAGATTGCCCTTGCAAAGAGAGCACCTTCGGCTTGCGTATTTGCCATGCGCCATTTCGGATTCTGGTTGCTCGCTTTATTTTTGATTGTCGACCTAAGGCCGTCGCAATCGGCCGACTTGCCGCGATTTCGCCCGGCCCTGCCCGGCACTGGGCCAACGGCCCTGATTAATCAAATCGACACCGGCGACTTGCTCAAGAAAGGCCAGAAGGATGGAGCGATCATGTTTTGTTGCCGCATAGCCAAGGCGGGCGACATCGTTTGGAGCAAAACGTATCGCCCCATGCCAGGTTCCGACATGCTTAAAGCGGAGGTAGAGAAAGCGCTGAAAAAAGTAAAGTTCTTCCCCGCTATTTATGAGCATCAGCCGGTCGACGCTATTTACTACGGCACGGTTAGTTTTGCCGTGTTGGATGGAAAACCGCGCCTCAGAATCCTCGCGAACCAGGAGCCGAAAGAATTGAAGGGCGAAACGGATTTTATCGGTCCCCAGCCCATCATTGGCGGCAGCTCGCCGTTTAAGGGACTGCATTATCCTGAGCAAATTTCGGTCGTTATGAATGGATTGGGATATCTGGCCTTAAAGGTCGACGCCGAAGGAAACTTACGGGATCTCCAGGTTGCCGGAGAAGAACCGGCTCTGACTCCTTTTGGCGACGCTGCTGCCGCGGATTTCAACAAGGCAAAGTTCATTCCCGCGTTTCGCAACGGCGAACCGGTTGAAAGCAACATCACGCTTCCGGTTTATTACGAACCCGAGCACGAGGGCGAAGAGGCAAGCCTCTTTGAGCAATAACGCATTGGTTTGGAAGGATCGTGGCGCGCAAAGAGATTCGGATACTCTCTGTTTCTTTTTTCCGCCGTGATCCGCTGATTTGCGCGCGCGAGTTGATCGGCACGGAGCTTATCTGGGGCCGATGCTCGGCCATCATCGTCGAAACCGAGGCTTACACGGCGATCAACGACGAAGCTGCACATACATTTACACGACCAAGCGCGCGCGCATTCATCGAACGCAACAAACCCGGCGCGGCTTACGTTTACTTCAACTACGGCATGCATTGGATGCTGAACGTGCTCGTCAAAGGGAAAGTAAACGGTTTCGTTCTGATTCGTGCCCTCGAACCGCGTCGTGGGATTTCACTGATGAAAAAACGCCGTGGAATCGAAGACGAGCGGCGTTTGTGCTCGGGACCGGGCAAACTCACGCAAGCGTTGGACATCACCGGGCGACATCACGAGATGGATCTTTGTAGCGACCCGCGGCATTGCTTCGCGCGCGGTGCGAATGCGATTGTCGATCTTGTCGCGAGCAAACGCATCGGCATTACGCGTTCCGCAGATTTCCCGTGGCGGTTCACCTTGCGCGACAATCCATTCATTAGTCGGCCCGTGAAGTTGTAGCGGGGGTCTATGACCGCCGAATTTAAAATAGTTCCGGCGGTCACAGACCGCCGCTACAGGACGCGTTGACTCATTCTCCGATTCATCGAAGTTGCTCCTTTCATGAAAAAGCGGCGCGTTTTACTGGGCATGAGTGGGGGAGTCGACTCCAGCGTGGCGGGCTATTTATTGCGCGAGCAGGGGTGCGATGTCGTTGGCGTGACCATGAAAGTTTGGCCACAAGACTGCATTTCGCGCGCGGAAGACAAATGCTGCGGACCGCAAGCTGTCGCGGATGCGCGCGGCGTGGCGCACGCACTCGGTTTTCCTCATTACGTGGTCGATGAAGCCGATCAGTTCGAGCAGACCGTGATTAACTACTTCGCGAGTGAATATCAGGCTGGGCGCACGCCGAACCCGTGCGTGATGTGCAACGAGAAGTTGAAGTTCGGAAATCTTTGGAACAAAGCGCAGGCGCTCGGCTGCGATTACATCGCCACCGGACATTACGCCATCATCGAACAGGTAAAGGAACCAGCCACCGGCCACGTGGTCTTGCGCAAAGGTGTCGATCCGCGCAAAGACCAATCGTATTTCCTGTTCAGCTTGCGCCAGGAACAATTGCGCCGCGCCTTGACGCCCTTGGGCACTATGTCGAAGCCCGCGATCCGCGAAATCGCGCGCAAGTTGGGTCTGAAAGTGGCGGATAAGGTCGATAGTCAGGAAATTTGTTTCGTACCGGGAAACGATTATAAGGCGTTCCTGCGATCGCATCTTGGTGAAGGCGAATTTCACCGCGGCGAGATTTACGATGTCGCTGGCAATTTTTTAGGTGAGCACGAAGGCATCGAGCTGTTTACCATCGGGCAACGCAAAGGTTTACCGGGTGGCTCGCCGCGTCCGCGTTATGTTGTCGATCTTGATGCGGAAACGAATCGTGTGATCGTCGGCGACGTTGAGGATCTGATTTGCGAAGAATTCGAGGTCGATCGCGTGAACTGGAGTCCTGTAGCCGCGGTTGGTGACCCCGGCTACAACGAACTCGAAGCCGTAGTGAAGATCCGCTACAGCCATCCGGGGACGAGGGCGACGCTAATGCCTCTGGAGGGCGATCGCGCGCGAGTCCGATTGCACGAACCGCAGAAAGCCGTCACGCCTGGGCAAGCGGCGGTGTTCTATCAAAACGATTGCGTTTTGGGTGGCGGTTGGATTTGCCGGACCGAGCCGGTCGGGCGGACCGAGCCGGCTTGGCGGAGCGAGGTACTTTCTCAAAAGTCTGCGGACGCTCCTGTGTAAGACAATGGCCGGGAAAGTTCTGCTCGCGCTGAGCACGTTCCCGGACACGGCCACCGCGCGACGCATTTCCAATCAGCTCGTGGAGGAAAAGCTCGCTGCCTGCGCCAACCTATTGCCGCCAATCGAATCGCTTTATCGCTGGAAGGAGAACATCGAGACCGGCAGCGAGATCATGGTCCTGTTCAAGACCACCGAAGATCGACCCTCAGCTTTTCAGGAGAAATTGCGCTCGCTGCATCCTTACGAAGTTCCAGAAATCATTTTCAT
>JBEEGY010000064.1:0-2779 GCA_041167145.1 Verrucomicrobiota bacterium | reverse complement strand
CATCCGCTGCTCGAAGAGATTTGCGCCGACACATACGGCGTCATGATTTACCAGGAGCAAGTCATGGCGGCGGCGAGCAAACTCGCAGGCTATTCGTTAAGCCAGGCCGATCTCCTCCGCCGCGCCATGGGCAAGAAGGACCGCGAAAAAATGTCGATGGAGCGCAAGACCTTTATCGAAGGTTGCGCGGACACAAACAAGATTCCGGAGAAGAAAGCCAACGCGATTTTCGATTTGCTGGAAAAGTTTGCCGGCTATGGATTCAACAAGAGCCACAGCGCGGCTTACGGCGTCATCAGTTATCAAACCGCGTATTTGAAGGCGCATTATGCGGTCGAATTTATGGCCGGGTTGTTGAGCAACGAAATCAACAACACGGACAAGATTTCGGTCTTCGTGGCTGAGTGCAAACGAATGGGCATTTCCATTTTGCCGCCGGACATCAATCGCAGCGGTTTGAAGTTTATTCCGGAAATGTGGGAGGGACCTGATCATCCCGAGTCCGAGCCGGACGGGAGAATTCGCGGCACTGAGGCCGCTCCCACATTGAATGCGATCCGCTATGGCCTGGCCGCCATCAAACACGTCGGCACGAACGCCATGGAGTTGTCAATCCGCGAACGGGAGCGGGGAGGGGAGTTCACTTCGCTGGAGGATTTTTGCGGTCGTCTCGATTCGCGAATTGCTAATCGCAAGACTTTGGAAAGTTTGATCAAAACCGGTGCTTTCGATTTTCTCGGACGCGATCGCGCGGAACTTTTTTCCTGCATCGACGAATCACTGGCCGCATCGGCTGCGGCCCATCGCGACCGCGTCGCGGGACAAGTTTCACTTTTCGGCGATGGCTTGGCGCAACCGCAATCGTTTCGAACGAAATCGATTAAGCCGTGGAGCGCGCACGAGAAACTATCCTACGAGAAAGAATTGCTCGGCTTCTACGTGAGCGGACATCCACTTGATGCGTATGTCGATCTTTTCGCGGCGAAAAAGTATCAGACGATAGTTTCGCTCGCTGAGCTGGGCGATCGCGCGCAGTTCCGGAGCGGCGGCGCGCTCGTCCAGATCGACCGAAAATTTACGAAACGCGAAGGCAAACCATTCGCGGTTGTTTGGATCGAAGATCTCACAGGCACATTGGAGGTCGTCATCTGGAACGACGTTTATGTGAGCCTTTCGGATGCGCTTGAGCTTGGCCGCGTCATCGCGATTCAAGGAACAATCGACAAACGCGATGAGTCAGTGCGTGCCACTGCCCAAAAAGTAAAGGTTTTGACCTTGGATCGAACCAATGGCGCGGCCGCGAATGGGAATGCAAGATCGCCAACTGCATTGCAGGAAGAGCCGGCCGTCCTTTTGAAATTTTCTCCGGCGACCACTGCCGAAGATTTGCGCGAAGTGCGCGAAATTTTGGCGAGCTCGCCCGGACCTCGTCCGGTCCAACTAATTTTCGATCGCGCCGGGGCGAATCCGTTGCGCGTCGCGGCTGCGTCGGATTTCCATGTCGACCTTACGAACGATCTCGAAACAAAACTCGCGCGCTGGCTCGTGACGACGAAGTCGGAGCGGCGAGGCCAAGGTGTACTGTAGAAGCTTCGCTCTGTGAAGCGCGAGACTGGTCTGAAAAGTGCGCACGCCGCATCTTGGTGTAGCCGCTTCGCTGTGCCAAGCGCCACACTGACATCTCGTGCGCTGCGTTGCCCACAGGGCGACGACTGCACCATCTAGGGCCGTTTCGTTCGCTTTCGCGGTTGCACAGGTTCCGGCCGCGGGTGCGCGCCAATCGCTAACACCTTCTCATCCGCGCCGTTGCCGAGACAGAGCCGGAGGGTTCGAGTTGTCCCGCTTTCTTTTGGTGTAAGCGACCAATCGCCATTCATGCTTCCGTGCAGCTCAAGGCTTTCGATCGCGGGCGCGAGCGTCAAGCCAATCGGCACGAACTCGATTTTGCTCGCGCAATCCATCGTTCGACTGGTCAGGTCGAAAATCGGAAGGACCGCGGAAATGTTGATCCCGAGGTCGCTTGAATCATGTAGATCGACTTCGCCGCGGAATGAAAGATCGACATCTTTCGTGCTCGCATTCAAAAACTCAATGGCTCCGCGCTCTCCTTCGAAAGCGATGCGGCCATTCGCTTCGATCAGATTCATCGGTGCGTTCTGCAATCTTCCATTCAGCAACTGCACGTCTCCCGTGATGCGGGGATGTTGCAGCGTTTGCGTCAAGGTAACTTTCCCGCTGAGAATGCCATCGTGAAAAATTTCCGGATGAAAAATTTGCGGCGCGTTCGCCAGCAGGATGGTCGGAAAATCCAAGGCGATGTTGATCGGCGCCGTGGCAAAATTTTTCCAATCCGTTCCGATTGGAAGTAGAAAGCTCGCGCTCAGATTGACGGGGCTTGATCCTGGCGGCATCAAGACGCCGTGAAGGTCCCATTTCCCCGCTTCGATCTTTAGGTGGATTTCCGCCGGGGCTGGCTTGGAATCGGCCGCACTCGGCCCGCGCAAGATCGACACGTACTCGGCTACATTCCCGACCCTGGCGTTCAGTTCACCGGAATAATCATGCTCACGGGACATGTCGATCCTGCCGTGAGCAACGAGAGAGTCGCTTTTTCGTTTCAATTCGAATTGTTCGATCTCCAACTCCTTCGCTTTCAAGTCGAACCTGGCGTGCAATGCATCGATCGATGTTTTGAAAAGCGTAAGCGACGCGCCCGTTGCCGTAAGATGTCCGCCAAATTTACGATCGCGCGCATTCATCGTTCCCTCGATCGCAATCT
>JBEEGY010000063.1:0-5633 GCA_041167145.1 Verrucomicrobiota bacterium | reverse complement strand
CACTTATCACTCCCGTTACCGCGCGGTTAGCTCAGTGGTAGAGCACTACCTTGACACGGTAGGGGTCAGAGGTTCGAAACCTCTACCGCGCACCATCTTTTTCTAACGCCGTATGCGCAGTTCATCTGAAATTTTTAAAGGCGCGGTTTCAGCAGCGAACGAATCTCTGCGATCGATTGTCGACCTGGCCGAACCGGTCGCAAAGGCGGGGGAGTTGATCACGGAATGTCTGCGCACTAGCCACAAGATTCTGGTATGCGGCAATGGCGGCAGCGCCTCGGATGCGGCGCATTTCGCCACTGAGTTTGTTGTGCGTTTCACTCATGATCGTCCCGCCTATCCGGCGATCGCGCTCACCAGCGACGGCGGGTTGCTCACGGCAGCGGGTAACGATTACGGATTCGAGCAAATCTTTGCACGACAAGTGGCGGCCTACGGCGTGGAAAAAGATTTGCTCATTTGTCTGACGACATCCGGCAAGTCCGAAAACGTGAAGCGCGCGCTGGGGGAAGCGAAAACGCGCAAACTGAAAACGATCGCGCTGCTCGGGCGCGACGGCGGAGAGACGGCCGGAATGGCCGATGTCGATCTTCTCGTGAAGAACGAATCGACGGCGCGCATCCAGGAGATGCACAAATTATTACTGCACGTTCTCTGCGAGATCGCGGAAGAACGTCTCGCGCACTCCCCGGGGTGATCAGCGTCTTTGCGTGCCGCGCCGCTCTTTTCGCGGCGTTCGCAAGATCGGGCCCGTGCAAACTGTTCTCGGGCCTTCGACATTGGCGACCTGGTCGTAATGGAGTTTCTTCATCGTGGCGTTCACCAGATCGCGCAGCTCATTGAAGGAAACACCACTGCGCCGGACTTTGCGGAAATCCTTGGCCAAAGCGTAGGTGAACACACCATGCCCGATGGCACCGTGATGGTACTCATAAGCGAATGCACTTTCCTGGCAGGCGGCGAACACGACGGGCATGTACGGACCGCGCCGAGCACGAGGGGTCTTATCGTATTGTTCTTTGCTTTGATGCTCGCGCAAGCTCATGGCCGCGCCTAATTTCTTGGTGCTGCCATTGCGCCCCATGAACTTTTCGCGTACGGCGCGGCCGCCGCCAAAGTCAGGATTTAGATCGCGCAGGTCGCGTTCCTCCCACATTTGCTCGCCGATATTCCATTTCAGCATGCGATGGCGAATGTCATCTGGTGGAACCATCGCCCGGATTTTGCGCGCGCCGTCCCGGGTCATTCCGCCGGAATGGCAGCAATCGAAGATGGTGAAGAACTTTGCGTCGTAGGGCAGCGCGCTGTAGTACTGCACGAAATCGTCGTCCGTGATGGCGCTGTCCTGCGTCCAGTGAAAATCATAGGGCGCCAGACATTCGTCTACATGATCGATTTTTTCGGCGGCGTTGTAATCGGGCAATTGCGCGCCGTGGCCGCTGTAATATAGAACGCGCTCCTGCCCGTCTGCCGTAGCGTCGAGCAACCAATCGATCCGCTCCCGAATAGCGGAGCGCGTGGCGCGTTCGTCGAGCACGACACGGATTTCATCAGGCTTGAATCCGATTTCCTGCAACACACTGCTCATGAGGAAGACGTCGTTGACGCATCCTTCCAGGCGCGACTCCGCGTCCGGATAATTATTGATCCCGATAAGCAGCGCCCGCCTGGTTCCCTGCTCAGTCGTCTTTTGTCGAAATTCGCGGCTCCGCCGGACCAAGCTGCGCGGTTTTTCCGCCAATGTGCGGTAGACGCGCTGCCAGGTCAGGTCGCGCTGCAGATAACCGGCGTGTCCCGGTACTTTGTTGGGATCGGTAATCGCATCGTGTCCGGCGACCTTATCGTCCCAGGAAACTTCTTCGAAGTTGGGGACGAGACCGATAATGCGGTGAGCCAGGACAGGGTCGCTCTTGTTGAATAAGTGAAACCAATATTTCTGGCTCACACCGCGAATCTTGTTTTGAAAATGCGCGGCTTTCAGGAATGGGTTCGCAATCTGCGAGCCGAACGTGACCAAGTAGCGCCCGGAGCAGGCCCCGTCACCTTCCGGCGATCTGAATGTGTCATAACAGATGATGCTGCCAAGGCTGTGCGCCATAATCGCCTCGGGATCGAATTGCTTGATCGCATCGGCCATTTTTTTGCGGAGCGCCGCGCGCAATTGTTTGTTCTCGTCCCATTCCGCCACCATTCCGGCGTGCCAGCCATCCGCTGCCTCGGCGATCGGTTTTGTCCAATCGGACAAACCGCGCTTCGGACGAAACCAGCCGGTGACCGCATCAGCCGCCTCGCTGATGGCCGCGCCGACGGGCGCGAATCCGAGCCGGGCAGCGGCCGCAAGATCGGTCAGCAAATTCAATTTGCCGGAAAAAAGGTTGTCGTAGTCAAAGTGTTCGTAAGTTGGAGCGAGACCGTGATCGAAATACTGGATCCCGGCTGTGATTGCATCTTCCCACGATTTTTCCCAGGGCTGATTATCGGGCCGCTCGGCGTGGCCCACTCCGTGAACGAGAAGGATTTTCATCGGATTAAACGGTAAACGGTTTTTGTTTTTCGAAGGCGTGGTTGGCCGGACCGATCGTGAAATAGTTCGGCGTCTGCACCGGCGGCATGAATTTGAGAATGCTCTTGTGAAGGCCGCGGTAATCGCCCTGGAACTTTCCATTTTTCCAAACAGCCAGGAGCGTTTCCGTGAACAGCCCGTTACGATCCCCGTCCGAGCTCGTCTGATTGTCCTGGCAACCGGAAATGAGCAGACCGGTCGCGCGCATGGTCGTGCGCGGATCCGCGCCGCGCTGTTGCAGCTTGTCGTAAAATTCTTCGTGCGCCATGTAGACGCGCAATGCCACGTCACGCGGCATCGCGCGGGGCCGCACGGGCGCCAGACCCAGCGCGTGAAATCGTGCCTCTCGCAAAACCGTTCCGCTGTGACAGCTGTCTGAAAGAACAAAAACGCGGACGCCGGCCTGGAACTTATTCAGAGCCGCGTAAAGTTCGTCGTCGATCAGTTCGCCATCGTAAAGACACCACGTCTCGTCGAAGCCGTCCGGCTCAAAATCATTGCCAGTATTCGGGACCTGACCGCCATGGCCCGAGTAACTGAGGAGGAAAATGTCGTTGCGCCGTAATTTTTGCGCGGCCGTTTTCAAGTCGGCCAGCACCGTGTTGCGTGTTGCGTCTTTGGTCAGGCGCAACCTCGTCGTGGCGAAGCCCCGCTTCCTGGCGAGGGCTTGCATGTCTTTCGCGTCAAACTCGCAGGCGGTCAGTTTACCCGACCAACCGTCGTAATGTTTTGGATCGACCGAATTGAGGCCGATGTGCAGAGATGTTCCTGTCGGCATAGGGGGGAATCCTTTCGGGGGGGTTGAAAGGCGCGATTGTGGAACAGAACGCCCTTCGTGCGCAAGACGAAACTGCGGCGATTGTCGATCTTACGCCGCGACTTGCTCGCTAACGATTGCTGCTGGTGGACTTGGCGGGCCGGAGCGTTTACTGGCGCGATATCGCCAGATGGCAAACGCCACGAACAAAAGATCGAGAATCACAAACGAGACCACGTAGGTCTCGCCGCCAATGCCGAATCCGTAAGAATGCAGGCCTTTGCCGAGAACAAAGTTCACCCCGTACCACGCCATCAACACGGCCAGAAAACAAACCACGCTTGCCACTACCAAACCGAATTGCGTCCACCAACCGGCCAGTCGTCCGTGCAAGGTCACGATGTAACAAAGCAACGCGATCAACGCCCAAGTCTCCTTCGGGTCCCAGCCCCAGAATCGTCCCCACGAGTAATTTGCCCAGACGCCACCGAGAATCGTGCCGGTCGCGAGCAACAGCACGCCGAGCTGCATGATTCGATAGAGCCAGAAATGTATTGTTTGGTTCTTCCGAGTCTCCCCTGGCTTAAGAATGTACATGAAAAGCAGGACGTGCCCGAATGCACACGCGAGTAGAAATGCGGCGTAGCTCAGTGTGATCGTGAGGACGTGAATTGTGAGCCAGAAATTGTCGCGCAACACCGGCACGAGCGGATCGATGCTCGAGGGCATCGCGATCGGCATTTGATGCACGAGCAAAAGGGCGAGAATGGTTGCAGGTAACGCCGCCAACAGATAGATCGCGGTCCTATAACGGGCGAAAAAGATCATCGCAAATGCAGAAGCGGCGAACGAGACCCAGATGATTGATTCGTACATGTTCGTTACCGGTGGCCGGCCTGCGATGAGGCACCGCAGCACGATCCCGGTAGCGTGAAAGGCCAAAGCAAGGAGCGCCGTTAACACGCCAAGTTTGCGGAGTGCACCGGGGCGATCACCGGATCGTCCATATGAAATCGCCAAGATGAGAAAGGCCAAACCGTAAAACCAGATGGCGCGATAAAACCCGTCGAAGTGGTTGTAAAAATATTCGAGGCGCAGTTGTCCATCTTGTGGGTAAATATGCGGGCTCAGATTGCGCAAGGACTCACGGAGTTGATTGGCGCCGCGACTGAACTTGAAGCTGTCGCCGTCCACGTACGAAGCGGCCGTGGTTTGCAGTTGAATCTGAATGGGAGCGAATTGTTCCTCTGTGTAGTAACGGGAAAACTCCGGCGGAACCACCCATGGCTCGGTCTCGCTCTTTGGCGCGGGCACGATCAGGAAGGCGCTGCCGTCCATGACGTGCGCGAATAAGGTCAACCGTTCGCTCACGCTCATCACTTCCTGTTGCAAACGGTCGAGCGGTTTCTCCGCTTTGCGCAAGGCGTGTGCTTCGCCCGCGAGCCGGTTCAATTCCGGGAGCGCGGTCAATTGCGCAAAGCTGAAGCGCCGTTGCGTCTTTTCGAGTCCCAGTTGCTCCTTAAGTTTGCCGAACGAAACCAGCACTATTGGTTCGTTTCGCCAATCGCGCGTTTCGAGCAGCGCCGATAACACAAAGTCGGTCGCAAACCAATTTCGTCCCGTTTTGTCGGTGTATGTCGATTTTCCCGTGATTCGGGTAAGCGTTTCCTTGGCAAATGTATCGATCGGTTTGCGTCGTCCGTTGTCCTGAATGGCTAAAAGCCCAAATTGTTTATAGTCCAGTTTGCTCGTGTCGGACGCTACCGGCGTTTGTGCCCGGCCCGGCTCAACCGCAAAAAACAAAACCAGAAAAACAGGAAGCAGTTTCTTCAAGGAGACGACTTTACTCCTCCGTGCTGCGTTTCACAATTCTCGATTGTCGATCTTGCGGCCGGCGGGGGGTCTATGGCGAGCGCGACGCCAGGCTAATGCATGGCGCGGAACGGCCTATGCTTTTCACGCAAATATGCACATCATCCCGAGCCGGATGCCGGAGCCACGCTTGCTCGTTACGGCGGCCCGGGAACAGCCGAAATCGGCCAACCCGGTCGGCGAGTCGAAGGTGCGCTGTAGATTGAAAGGCGAATCGCTGTTTTCCGGCAATGGTCGGGCCATTTTCGTGGGGATCGCCGTCGGCGGTCTCCTTTTGTGCGGGGCAGGCGCGCTCTTTGAGCGTTATAATCGGCTCAAGCAGAACGAGCTTCATGTCCCGAAAGTTCTTGCCGTTGCGACAGAGAAAATTTCCAATTCCGTGCACTCAAGCGCCACGCCCCGGCCTGTCGTAGTCCAGCTCGATGCCAATCTGCTCCGAGT
>JBEEGY010000062.1:0-6051 GCA_041167145.1 Verrucomicrobiota bacterium | reverse complement strand
GGATTAGAAGGATTCTGAATCCATGAAATCTTGTTAATCCTGCCTAATGTCTTGATTACCTAGCATGTTGGTTCTCGACGAAGAACAGGTGCGGCAGCACTTGCGGATGAAGGAATTGATCCCGGCGATGGAGAAAGCGCTGATCGATTTCTCCGCCGGTAAAGTGACGCAGCCCGTGCGCTCGGTCATCGCGGTCGATCCACCGGGCGGTTTTTTCGGAATGATGCCGGCGCTAACTCCCGAAGGACTCGGTCTAAAGATCGTCACGTTCTATCCGCCAAACGCACAGCGCGGAATTCCCACGCACATGGCAACAATTTTTCTGGTCGATCTGGAAACGGGCGCACCGCTCGCAGTGATGGATGGACGCTTGATCACGGAGATGCGGACCGCGGCAGTTTCAGCGGCAGCGACAAAGCTTCTTGCTCCAATGGATGCGAAGATTCTGGCGATTCTTGGAAGCGGCGTGCAAGCGCGCAGTCACGTGGAGGCGCTGCGACTCGTTAGGAAATTCGACGCAGTTCGCGTCTGGAGCCCTACAGTTACGCATGCCGAAAAGTTCGCGGACGAAATCGGCGCGATAGCCATGTCGGCAGAGGATGCGGTGCACGACGCTGACGTTGTGGTAACAGCCACCAGCTCGAAGGTGTCGATCTTGCGCGGCGCGTGGCTAAAACCTGGCTGCCACGTCAATGCCGTGGGCGCATGTCGCCCCGACTGGCGCGAACTCGACGACGACGCCATGAGCAACGTTGTCTTCGTCGATTCGCGTGACGGCGCCATGAAAGAATCCGGTGACATCATTCTTTCCGGCGCAAAGATTTACGCGGAGCTCGGTGAAGCGCTCGCCGGCAAAATTCCCCCGCGTGCAAACGAAACGACAATCTTCAAATCGCTTGGCATGGCCGTCGAAGACATTTTCTCGGCGATGCTCGTTTATCGATCCGTGACCGGAAATTAAGGAGACGATGACTATCGATTATATTTCTTTAACAACTCGCGCACGCGATCGTGGGGCAGCGCTTCGACTTTGTGATCGTCGCGGCCGGTCATGCTTTGATTGTCGATCAACGCATTGATGACTGCTTCTTCTGTCGCTTGCACAACGCCGGCGAAAATCGGATCCAGATTGTCATTAGGAATTGTCTCCACCGAATTCGTAAGTTGCTCGGAACTTGCCGCCTTTGGATTGGCCGTTGAAAAGGCGATGAACAAATCCCCCGAACCGTTTCCGGAAACTGTTCCGGTGCGGGCGAGTCCAAGCGAGACGCGACGCGCGAGCCGTTTCAATTGATGTGGCAGCAGCGGCGCATCGGTCGCGACAACCGCGATGCATGAGCCGTTTTCTTTCTTGTAAACTTCGCCGGGAATCTCTTTGCCAATCGGTACGCCCGCAATGGTGAGCTGCGCACGACGCCCGAAATTTGCCTGCACGAAGACACCGACAGTGAAGCTTCGCGCGGGCGCGTCTCTTGAAGCTTTCATGTCGATCTTGCGCGATGCGGTCCCGTTTCCGCCTTTGAACTCGTAACAGATCATTCCCGTCCCGCCGCCGATGCTCCCTTCTTCAATCGCCCCGCCGTGGGCCGTATTGAGCGCGTTGAAAACGTGTTCCGGTTTCACATGGAAACCGTTAACGTCGTTAAGCCAGCCATCCCAGGTTTCGGCCACGACCGGCAGACTCCAATAGAACCCGCCGGGATCCGCGCCGCCGCGCTTCACGCGCCAGGCAATAACAGCGTCACGCACGACTCCGACACTGTGTGTGTTAGTAAGAGCGATCGGCCCTTCTAAAAATCCGCCTTCTTCCACCCACGCAGTGCCAGTCATCTCGCCGTTGCCATTGAGCGAGAACACGCCGGCGTAAACCGGATCGTCATTTTTTCCGCGCGGCAAAATCGCGGTCACACCGGTACGGACCGGGCCTTTGCCAACCTCAAGTTTCCCCTCGCCTTGGATCAGTGTGGTGTAGCCGACTTCAACGCCAGCCACATCGGTAATGGCATTGAATTGTCCTGGTGTTCCATCGAATGGAATACCGAGCTCACGCGCGCGAACAACTTTGTGTTCGATTGTCGATCTTGGCGGCGGCGAAGTCGGTGGCTCGCGCGCATACAGGCATTGCACAATGAGCGTGGCAGCCAAAATAGCCTTGATCCGAATTCCCACTCGCTGACCATAAAACTCTCGCGCAGTCGGTCAAACCTCGGATTATTCCACTTGGAATGAGACGTGATCGGATTAAAATCTAAAACACGATGCGCAGAGTCGTCACCGCCGGTATGTTGATTGTTTGCCTTGGGGTTTTTCTTTGCCCGGCGGTTGGAAAACCGAGTGCCATCGTTGTGGGGAAAAAACAAAACTGCTGCACGCAAACTTCTGATTGCATGCAAATGACCGAGCGCTCAGCTGCGCGCGGCGATTGTGCAGGCGAGCAATCTCAAAAAAACGGCTGCTGCCCGATCCCTTGTGCGAGCTTAATTCTTTTTTGCGCTCCAGCGGAACGCTTGTCGATTCCGACAACCACCGAGCAAATTCTTTTCTTGAGGGAGGCCGTCGCTTCCGCTCGCCTGGAGCGACCTCCTGTGCCGCCGCCGCGCGTCTGACGTTCTCAATCGCTTTGGCTCGGCGCGCGTTCGCGTGGCCGAGAGTTCAAAAACTTCAACAGGAGAAATCTATGAAATATTTCCTGATGATTGCGGCATTCATGGCGCTGACGAGCGCGACGTCGATCTCGTCCAGCGATGAGGATTGCTGTGGTGGCGGCTCCTGCTGCCCCGGTGCTTGTTGCGCCGGTGGCGGTTGCGAAACGTCACTGACCAAATAATCAAGGTTAGTTAAGTGGACCCCGTCGGGAAACCGGCGGGGTTCCTTTCTTTCTAGTGTCATCCCGAGTGGAGCGAGGGACCTCTCATTGGGTGATGGATCACGCAGTGTTCTCGCGTAGGCCAACCACTCTGGGTGAGGTCCCTCGCCGTCTGCACGACTCGGGGTGACCGCGCGAGAGGGAAGTATGCAATTCGATTTTCTGTTTTCGCGTTTTGGCCACCGCATTTAGATTGGCGATGTGAGCTACGAAGTCTTCGCCAGAAAATATCGCCCCCAAACCTTCGACGATCTCGTCGGGCAAACGCACGTCTCGCGCACGCTCAAGAACGCTGTCGAGCAGAACCGCCTCGCCCATGCTTATCTCTTTGTTGGGCCGCGGGGCGTGGGCAAGACCTCGACTGCCCGCATTTTGGCAAAGGCGCTCAACTGTGTGAAAGGTCCGACCGTCACGCCGTGCGGCGTGTGCGATAACTGCAAAGAGATCGCGGCCGGAAATAGTCTCGACGTCATTGAGATCGACGGTGCGAGCAACAACAGCGTCGAAGATGTGCGCGAATTGCGCGACAACGTGCGTTACGCGCCGGCCAAAGGTCGATACAAAATCTACCTCATCGACGAAGTGCACATGCTTTCCTCGGCCGCGTTCAACGCGCTGCTCAAGACGCTCGAGGAACCGCCACCGCACGTGAAATTCATTTTCGCTACAACCGAACCGCAAAAAGTCCTGCCCACAATCCTCAGTCGCTGTCAGCGCTTCGATCTCCATCGCATTCCGGCGAACCTGATCGCCCAACATCTGCAATTCATCGCGAAGAAAGAAAAAATCACGCTTGAGCCGGCGGCGGCGAACGCCATCGCGCGCGGCGCGGAAGGCGGATTGCGCGACGCCGAATCGATGCTCGATCAACTTGTCGCTTTTTGTGGCGAGAAGATTGCCGAAGCCGATGTGATCAATATTTTCGGGTTCACGAGTCAACAGACGGTCGCGAATTTCACGGACAAGATTTTGCGATCGGCCACGGCGGACGCGGTGCAACTGCTGCACGACCAGTGCGAAGCCGGTAAGGACATGATGAAACTCATGTCGGATTTGATCGCATATTTGCGCGACCTCCTCGTTTTCAAAGTGAAACCGGACGCGCTCAGTGAAGATGTCGATCTTGCCGAACAAAAATCGCTTTCCGAGCAGACGCAATTGATCGAGACCGATCGTTTGCTCGAATTGATCGAGCAATTCGCCGATGCCGAAGGCCGAATGAAATGGGCGCCGAACAAGAAACTCCATTTCGAAGTGGCGCTCATCAAGGCCATCCAAAGTTTGAGTCAAGTCACACTCAATGAAGTGATAGAGAACTTGAACGCGCTACGCGACGGAAAATCGGCGCCGAAAAGAGCTGGAGCCGGCGTCGCTGACACGGGCGCCGCGGTCAGCGACCGCGGCGACAAAAAAGGCACGCCCGCAGCGAATCCAGCCAAGGCGTCGCCTCGCGTCGCAGAGCAGGCTTCGCAATACATGGCGCCGAGTGCAAAAGCGGATGTCGATCCTGCGAAGATTTGGGAACAGGTGTCGGCGAAAATCCCCGCGCAAAAAGCGTTCCTCCGTAACTCCGCGCGTGCGGCGCACGTTCTGGGCAAGGAAGGACGTAATCTTTTGCTCGGATTTCCGGCCGATCAAAAGTCGCTCATGGATATCTTGAGCACGCAAGCCAATCGTAAATTCCTGGAAACGCTTTTGCATGAAGTCAGCGGGCAGGATCTATCTATGAAACTGACGGTACAAGAAGGACTCTCCCCCAAGAACCAGGACGACCAGCGGGAGGCGACGGACGCCTCGTACAAAGACGATCCGCTCATCCGCGAGGCGCTTCAATTGTTCAAAGGCGAAATCAAATCCTAGGACAACCAATGAACCTCAACAAGTTGATGAAGCAGGCGCAGAAGATGCAGGAGCAAATGGCCAAGACGCAAGCTGAGCTCGAAGAAAAAACCGTCGAAGTTCAGGCCGGCGGCGGAAAAGTGACCGTGGTCGCGAACGGAGCCGGCGAAGTGATTTCGATCAAGATCGACAAGGAGATTGTCGACCCGAACGATGTTGAATTTCTCGAAGAAATGGTTTTGAGCGGCGTGCAGGGCGCGATCGAGCAAGGCAAAGCGCTCGCGCAATCGGAGATGAGCAAGATCACCGGTGGGCTTGGGATGCCGGGACTGTAGCGGCAGGCGTGTCGCCTGCACGAAAAAGACTGCGGCCGACACGCCGCCACTACAGCTACGACATGCGGACGACCCATGGTCTGGCGTTTGTGCTCTTCGTCCCTTGTCATGTTGAGCGGAGCGAAGCGCAGTCGAAACATCTGCTACTTCAAATAGTTAGAGATTCCTCGACTTCGCTCGGAATGACAAAAGGGCGAACGCCGCGACTCGTTCTGAAGCCGCCCCGCTCTGTCGGGGGCGCTTTGCAGAAGGTACGGCGACCCATTCGACTGCACTCAGTGCAGGCGCCACGCTTTGGCTACAACTTGCTTGCGGGCCTCGTCATTGCCGGCCCCACCGTGCTCACCACGCGCGTCTGGCGTTTGCTTTTTCGTCCTTTGTCATGTTGAGCGGAGCGAAGCGCAGTCGAAACATCTCTTACTGCAAATTAGTTAGATTCCTCGACTTCGCTCGGAATGATAAAAGGACGAACGCCGCGACTCGTTCTGTAGCCGCCCCGCTCTGTCCGGGCGCTCTGCAGAAGGTACGGCGACACATTCTACTGCGCTCATGGCCGGCGCCGCGCCGTGACTACAGCGTGCAGATCACGCGGCTTTGCCGTTTGTGTTTTTCGTAAACACAGATTTCACGCACGCCCAAGATCGACATCTTCTCGCCCAGACGCTCGAAATTTTCGCCCAGCTGCGCGTGCGAATGCGCGTCTGACGCGGTCGTGAACGGAATCCCCTTCTCCGCAGCGAGCCGAATGATGTCGTCGCTCGGATAAAGTTCGTTGACCGGTTTGCGCCAACCGGCGGTGGAAATTTCGATGGCGAGATTGCGGGAACGGATGAAATCGAGTGTTTCCTCAACAATGTCCTCGATCCGCGCATTCGGTCGATGCCCGTGAATCTTGATAAGATCGACATGGGCCAGGCAATCGACCAGGCCGGTCGCAGCGATCTCGCGTACGCGGCGAAAATAATCCGCATAAATCTCATCGATGTTGCGTCCCTCGAATTGCGCCGCGCC
>JBEEGY010000061.1:0-5443 GCA_041167145.1 Verrucomicrobiota bacterium | reverse complement strand
GCAATTTAATTTTTTCGGACGCGGCTAGGTTTTTGCTTCCTCAAAGGACATGGATCGACAAACAACCATCGATCAATTGGAGCAACTTCTTCCACTTGCCGTGCAATGGGCGGCCGAACAGGAACGCCGCGTTCTTTGTGAAGGTCTGAGCCTTTCTAAAGTCGAATTGGCCGACGCTAGAGCGATCGGTGTGCGCAATCCGGAGCGGGTGCGTTTGTTGCGAGTCGGCGCCGTTCCGGTTCCAGCGCATCCGATGCTGCGGGCCGCGGCTGCTTCAATTAGTTTTCTAGCTGCCGCGCCGCGTGGTCTGGCCTTGGACTGCGGAATTTTTGTTCGCGCCGATCACTGGCGGGATCGTGAACTCATCGCTCACGAGCTGGTGCACACCGCGCAATTTCAACGGCTCGGCGGAATCCAGCCGTTCCTCCAGACTTACATTTTTCAATGCGCAAGCGTCGGCTACCCCAACGCGCCTTTGGAACTGGAAGCAATCGAGACCGCAGCGCGAATTTGCCGCTGAAAAGCGGATTATTCGTAGAACCGCTGAGTGCGAGGAATTGCCGCACCGCCCCTTCCTTTTTACGCCCATGGGCGGAATAGTTTCTGCTGCAAATTCGTTGGATGTCGCCCCACAAGCCAGATCCACCGTCTCGTAAGGTCGAAGTCGATCTCTCCGGAATTCTCATTCGACCGGAAGGGCTCGAGCGAGGCGCGTTAGAGAACAATACGGAGTCGGCAAACACTGTTCCTGTCGCATGGAAGCATTGGGCCATCGGCGAACGTCAGCCGCGCATTAGTTCGTCCGGATGGGTGAACATCCTGTTTGCGATCGGCTCTTGTTTGGTCGGGTTTTATTGCACGGTTTTCATGATCGACAGTTTCGAGCATTCCCATCGAAGAGCGCATCCGCCGGCCGAAGTCGCTTATCGAAGACCGGAACCAAATGCAACGACGTCGAAAGGTTTTCGCCTGGACGCTTCACGTTCCGCGCCGGCAATCCAATTGGATCAAACCAAAATAAATTTGTCCGACCACGTCATCGCTGATTCGAATCAAACTCCAACGCTTTCGACACCTCAGCCATTCCGCGACAACCAACGTTTCGCGTTGTCACCAAACGTCAGCGGCGACGGAGCATTCACAAACGATCCGACTTCCGCGCGCTCTTCGGGCGCAGGGCCGGACAGGATGTCGCAAGAGACGAGTTCAAGTGCCGAAACGAAAAATGACAACGAGCGCGTTACCCGGAAACAATCGCGCACGAGAAGCATTACAAGGCATCCGCGCGCGTCGATCCTTTCCTCGCGGATCAAGGTTTCAAATTGCCGGCAAATTTTCCGATCGTCACTGAATAACTCGCAACCAACTCGAACCGGCTTGAAGTCTGGTGATCACAATGGACAAGGACGCAGCGCGCTAACGCAAAGCCCTTCGGGTCGAAGTCCAATGTCCATGCACGCGACAGCGCGGGGCATCGCCACAATGCAAAATGATGCGCCGATGAATTGCATGCGCATGCAAAACGGAATGATTGCGCAACCAGCCGCGGGCGCTGGGCTGGGCGGATTGAGTGGCGCTGGTCTCGGCGGCGGTGGCCATGTCGGCGCGAATGCGCGTCGCTAACAGCTACGATCACCGCGATTTTTTTCGGTGGCCGGTCATTTCGGCGCGGACACTGCGCGGATCGAGCCGGGTAAGATTTTTTTTCATGCTCGATGTGAGCAACGAAATGTGCGGAATCTCGCAAAGATGTTCGGCGATAAACCAGACCGGCTTGTCGGTAGTCATCCAATGAAGATCATCGAAGCGCGCAAGGTTCACCGCACGCGAGTAGCGGCGTAGTGTGCGTTCGAATCGCAAATTGAAGTAAATATTGAAATAACTCATCGCCAGCTCGCGTAACGTGCGATAGACCGGCTCGCGATATCGACAACCGGTGAAGTTGGATTTCGCGACTGCCCCCCAATGTCCGCGCACTTTGAAAATCGCGACGACATGGTCGGTGTCTTGTTCCGCTTCCAAGTCGAAGATGAGCGGAGGAAAGCCGAGAACGCGAAGTGCGGCCGCGGCAAAAATTCCACCTTCAAGACAAGACGCAGTCCGCTCATGCAAAACATGTTTCGGCGAACGTGCGGTGTAACCAAGATTGTAAGGCAGCTCGTCCAGGAAACGCTGCACGCCATCAGGCGTTTTTAACGCGCGGATCGTGCGCAGTTCCGCGCGGCTTAAACCAAAGTCGCGCCGAGTAGATGTCGATCTTGTAATTGTCGATCTTGGCGCCAGGCGCGAAGATTTACAACCCAACCGGGTGGCGCGCTTCGAAGCCGCCTGTCGGCGCACGTTCAGTTACTTGCCAACCTGGCTGCCAGCGGTCGTGCGCCGTGATATAAGGTGTCGTGTCGAGGCGCAGGCCCGCGATGATCGCGTAAGTATGGCCGTGGCGCGCGTAAATGGTGATCCATTTGCCGCGACCGCTTTGGCCGAAATTACGAAACTCCGATGAATTGATTGGCGACCTGAGCAAACCGGCCGCGCCGAGCGCGTAAGAAACTGTGCCCGAACAATCGTACCCGCGATCAGTGAAAGATTTGTGGCCGCCGCCGAAAATGTAGGGTTTGCGATGAAGCTGATTCGCCGCCCAGATGGCCCGCTTCACTGCCAGTGGCGCGCCTTCCGGCGCTGAGGCCTGACCAAGACGAAGACGAGCGCGCGTTCCGGGCACGGTTGGACCGGAAGCCGGGAAAGGATTCGCGTTCGCGGACGATACGATTGCGGCCAAAGCTGCCGCGCAAATTAGGGTTTTAGGGCTCAGGGGATACACAGACCGTTTCGGAGCGTGTCCTATGCCATAAGAACCGGCTTTGCCAAGAAAAAAAGCTGTTTGGCCGAACTTTTTGGAAGCTTTTTCGATGCCTCTTGCGATCTTGTCTCGGAATGTTTTATGCTTTATAAATATCGCCCGGCGGCCGTAATTACCCGGCCGACGGCCAAGAGTATGCCCCAACTCAATTTCCGCGAAGCGCTCTCTACCCCGGACGAAAGATTGTTTTCGTCGCCGGCAACTGTTGCGGCGGCATCTGCCGTCCCGCTCGACAAAAAGACAAACGTTTTTGCGCACGGCGTGGGGTTCAGTCGATCGACCCTGACGAATATTTTCTTTGTCGCCATCGCCTCGATTGGCGGACTTGCCTGTGCGTTTTACTTTTTTAATGGCGGCGAACTTTTGCGAGCGGCCGCCGCCTGGCCGAGCGAGTTTCTTTATCCGCGTCCGCTTTCCGCCGAAAGGGTCGAAGTCGGTACGCAGCTGACTCCCGTCGATACGTTTGCTGATAATGAGCCCGGATCGACCAAGTCGGACGAAGCAAAAGCTCCTTTGGAAAAAAATACCGGGCCGTCGGATTTTTCCCAGCCTGCCACAACGCTCGCCTCCAGCAATCCGGCGGTAACAACGCCTGCCGGCTCCGGTCCAACAGTTCTTCCGACGGGACCTTCTCTTCCGGCAACGCCATCGCTTCCCGCAACACCTTCGCTTCCTCCTGCGCCCTCGGCTCCGAGCGGGTTGGGCTTACCCGCTACTCCTGATATAGACTCATTGTTTCAGCCTCTCGATCAAAAGACGCCAGTGGTCGGTCCGAAAAAAGCGATCGCTCGTACCACAAACACAACACGTACTTCGTCGCGTCGGAAACCTTCGAGCACGCAGCAGAAGCTAACGAGTCGGACGAAAAGCGCGATTACGACTCAGAGCATGCAGCAAGCTTCTAATCAGACCCAGGTGCCGATGAATTCGATTCAAACGTCCAGCGCGATGGGAATGGGCGGTGGATTGGGCACGGGTCTTGGTGGCGCCATGGGCGGAGTTAGTGGCAGTCTCGGCGGCGGACTCGGTGGGCTCGGCGGTACGGCTAGCGGGATCCTGGGCGGACATCACTAAATTTGCTTCGCTGAACCGCAGTCGGTGGTATTATTTCGGCACGATGCGCGGAGCCGCGCTTCTTCTTGGATTTGTCGCAACAGCTTTGTTCGCGCAAGAGCCGAACAGAGATCCCGATTCGTTCGACATTGAACCGCCATTGCTAATTCCAAATCGCGAAAGCGAGCGGCCGCCGAAAGATGCGCCTGCTCCGGCGCGAGCTGTCGACCTGGCAAAGCTTGAAAGGGAATTTGAGCGCGCCAAAAGGAATGCTGCCGGTGCGGAACGCCTTTGCAGAATCGGTGCGCTGTCGAAATTGGAGGCCGAGCAACGGGTTTTACGCTGCGTTCATCTTGAATTTGATCTCGCGAATGCCCGGCTCCTCGGCGCGAAGGAAGAAATGTTAGAAAAAGAAAAGCGGATTACCACCGGCGAGATCGCAAAAACGGACACGGCGCAAACGGAAACTCGTTTAGCGCTCGCAATCGAAGCGGCGCACGCGGCGACTAGCAAACGCGAGCAGGCTGAGATTGATGCGGCCGAAGCCAATGTGCACCGGCAGGAAAAACTTCTCGCCCTGGGCAGCGCACGAAAATCGGACGTTGAACGCGCGGCTCAAAAATTGGCGGAGCTCAAGGCAGTGAAGGATTAGCGATCAATAGCCGGCCGCTTGGCCGTCTTTACGCGATTCGCTCGCGCCGACGTAGACGCGCTGGCCATCGTGCATCTCAACTTTGATCGCCTGGTAGCCGCCGTAACCGCCCACATCGAGGCGCACATCGTGCCCACGTTTCTTTAATTCGCGCTGCGTTTCGGCAGGAATTCCGGACTCGAGATTCACGTAACCGCCGTTTTCCATTTTCTCGCCGGTCGGTTCGTTGTCCCCTTCGTGTTGCCAGCGCGAAGCGTCGCCCGCTTCCTGCACGTTCAAACCAAAATCGATCTGGTTCGTTAGCACCTGAACATGGCCTTGCGGTTGCATGCCCCCGCCCATCACGCCGAATGCCTCCCACGGTTTGCCATCTTTCATTACGAATCCGGGAATGATGGTGTGAAACGGGCGTTTGCCAGGCGAGTACACGTTCGCGTGGCCCGGCTCCATCGAAAACAATTCGCCGCGATCATGGAACATGAAACCGAGTCCCGGCACGACGATGCCGCTCCCCATCCCGCGATAATTACTTTGAATGAGCGAAACCATATTCCCTTCGTCGTCGGCCGCGCACATGTAAATCGTGTCGCCATTGTCGATCTTTCCAGCGGAAACGGTTTTGGCAGCGCGGTTCGGATCGATCAGTTTGCGGCGTTCAGCCGCGTATTCTTTCGAAAGCAGTTTCGTCAGCGGAATTTTTGCGAACGCGGGATCGGCATAATATTTCGCGCGGTCCGCCCACACGATTTTCTTCGCTTCAATCATCGTGTGCAGCGTTTCGGGCGAATTACGTCCCATCGCACGCAGATCGAATCCTTCGAGAATATTCAAGATTTGCAGGGTCGCGATCCCTTGGCCATTCGGCGGCAATTCGAAAA
>JBEEGY010000060.1:0-5299 GCA_041167145.1 Verrucomicrobiota bacterium | reverse complement strand
GTTGGCGGAAAATCCCGCCGCGGCCGCTAAATTAATTGGCGAACGAGTTGTGCAGGCGAGCTCAATTGATATCGGAGTTGCGGTCGAAGCCGAAGATGGAATCATGGTTCCGATCATTCGAGCGGCTGATAAGACTTCGCTGGCCGATCTGACAACAAAGTATAAAGAGCTTGTCGATCTCGCGCGGAAGCGCCGGATTTCACCGGACATGCAAGCCGGGGGTATCGCGGCAGTTTCGAATTTCGGGACGTTCGGCGTGGAATGGGGCACGCCGATCCCCCTGCCCGATCAAACTGTGTTGCTCGGGCTTGGCGCGGGTAAGAAAACTCCGAGCTGGGATGAGACGAAAAAGGAATTTGTTCCCGCGACCGAAGCGCAGATCACGTTGAGCTTCGATCATCGCAGCCTTGATGGGGGCGGCGCCGGACGTTTGCTCAAACGCGTGATCGAGCTGTTGGAAGAGCCGAAGAAGCTTTAGGTCGGTAGGGCGACGCTCTGCGGAGCCGTCGAATCCACGCCCCATTTGTCGGCTCGACAGAGTCTCGCCCTACCGATTGGTTGCACTCCATTCGCTTGCCCTTAGGTTTCATTTAATGATGAACCCCGCCGCGGCATCCATCGATCCCAACATCACGATGCGGGAGTTGCTGCTGCAATTTCCCGGTGCGCAGCGCGCATTGTTCCGCAAATATCACATCGGTGGATGCAGCAGTTGCGGATTCAGCCAGGAGGAAACGCTCGCCGGCGTCTGCACACGCAATGAGAACCTCGATGTCGATGAAGTAATCGAGCATATCGTGACGAGTGAAGAGGCGGAGCGCGCGATGCAGATTGAACCGGTTGACCTGGCAGCGCGAATCAAACGTGGCGAAAACATTCAACTTCTCGATGTGCGCACACGCGAGGAGCACGACGCAGTCAAGATCGACAAGTCACATTTATTTACGCAGGAATTGATGCAGGAGATTCAGAGCAATTGGCCTCGCCAGAATCTTTTGGTCGTTTACGACCATCAAGGAACGCGAAGTATGGATGCGGCCGCGTACTTTCAGGGCCACGGATTTGAAGATGTGAAGAGTCTGCGCGGAGGAATCGATGCGTGGAGTGTGGAGGTCGACCCTAAATTGCCGCGTTATCATTTAGAACAAGCATGAACGACAACCTTCTTTTGTCATTCCGAGCGAAGTCGAGGAATCTCTTACTGTCCGCCCCGAGAATAGCGAGAGATGTCTCGACTCCGCTCGACATGACAAAGAGATTTACGCGCGCGGTATCTTTTGCCACAGAGCCATGAACGATAATCTGGAATCAAAGATCGAAGAAGCGATTAAGAATCCGCGCAATTTCGGCGAGATGAAGGATGCGGACGCCGTTGGCACGGTAGGCAGCGCCGATTGCGGCGACATGTTGCGAATGTGGATCAAATTCAAAGAACAGGACGGTCGAAAGATCATCGATCGGGCGACATTCCAATCGTTTGGATGTCAGACTGCGATCGCAGTGGCGAGCGTCGCGACCGAAATGTTGAAGGGAAAAACCGCCGAAGAAGCCAGGTCAATGTCGGGCGAAGAATTGTCGGGTCCGCTTGGACCGTTACCGCCCGTCAAAATTCATTGTGCCCAACTTGTGGAAGGAGCGCTGCGCAATGCGCTCGGCGCGGAGAAGTCTCAAACGACTGAGGCTAGAGCCTCCTCCGTCAAAGCGGCTACGGCGGCCAAGTCGACATCTCCCACCTTGGCGGAGCAGTTGTCAGCGGCGACACAGCCTGCGAAAGTAAAAGTAGTTTTCGATAAATAAAATATATGCACGACAACACTGAATTCACGTTGAGCCGGGATTGCGATGCGATCCAAATCCCGAGCGGTCAGAAAATGACGCTCGAAAAAGGAACGCAGGGCGTGATCACGCAAACATTGGGCGGCAGTTACACCATCGCCACGCCTTACGGTCTTTCTCGAATCGCGGACAACGATCTCGACGCGCTCGGGTTGGAAAAACCGGCCACCTCAACAAACGGTGCACCGAAAGCGGCGGCCGGCGGTCCGGTCGATGAAAAAGCTGTCTGGGACCAACTGAAACAGTGTTTTGACCCAGAGATCCCGGTGAACATTGTCGATCTTGGGTTGGTTTACGATTGCCGTTTGGTCAAGAAAGACGATGGCGGCACAAAAGTGGAAGTGAAAATGACGCTGACCGCGCCAGGTTGCGGAATGGGTCCCGCCATTGCCCACGATGCGCAAAGCAAGATTCTAAGCATTGACGGCATCGACGAGGCGGATGTGCAACTGGTGTGGGATCCGCCGTGGAACCAGAACATGATCAGTGAAGCCGGGCGAATGAAGCTTGGAATGGTCTAGCGGTACGTGCCAGCATGGCGGGATGCGCGCAATCGCCCAAGACGGCGCGAAAGAGCGGACCTGTAATGTCCTGAGCGAAATTTTCGCTGGTTATCCCCTGGATAAAGTCGCGGTGCGATTGTGGGACGGGACGGCATGGCCGAATGAGCAACCGCACGCTGCCGTGCTTGCGCTGAAACATCCCGAGGCATCTGGCCGTTTACCAAACGTTGCTCGCGAAATTGGATCCATCAGGACAGACCACACTGCCGCTCACCCGCAACGATTGGTACACAAAAATCCAGCCGGCTGAGGCTCGGAATGATTTATTTTTTTCGGGACGTTGACAGCGTTGGCTCGCGCTGCTCTTATAGTCGTTCGCGTTTCTGGCTGAAAAAATTTCGCGCGCGAACAACTAATCATGCCTTCTACCGAAATCATCCTGACTGAAAATGTTCCCGGGCTTGGCGCCGAAGCGGATCTGGTGAAGGTGCGTCGTGGTTACGCACGAAATTATCTTTTGCCGTGTGGAAAAGCTTACGAAGTGACGCCGGCCAGCTTGCGCCAACTCAACAATTTGAAAAAGAAACGCGCCGAACGCGAAGCGCGCGAATTGAACGAATCCGAAGAGCTCGGGCGTCGCATTAGCAAAGCAAGACTCACTTTCACGCTTGAGACGGGCGAAACCGGAAAAGCCTTCGGGTCGATCACAGCGCAAGACATCATGAACCGGCTCAAGAACGAGGTCGGCGTCGAGATCGACCGGCACAAAATTGTTCTGGAGCGGCCGATCAAAGAGACCGGCGAACACGAAGTAACAATTAAGTTGCATCACGACGTCACTGCCCAATTTAGTTTTTTGGTGAAAGCGGCGGAAAAGGTCGAAACCGAAACGCCCGCCGAGGAGCCAGAAAAGAAGCACCGCTCGTTTTTCCGACGAAAAAAAGAAGAGAAGTAAATGGCGACTCAACCGTCCTCATGGACAGCTGAGAAGCCTCGCAAAGAATCGGGCAAAGCGCCCGGCCGAGGCTGGCCGGAGAAGAATGGCGGAAGAGTTTTTCCCAACTCACCAACAGCTTCTGCGCAGGATATTCACCGCGCGCCTCCTCATAGCGTGGAAGCGGAGCAAGGTGTCCTCGGTTCAATGCTCATCTCGCCGCGCGAAACCATCGCGGAATGCGTCGAGAAAATTAACGAGAACTACTTCTATGTTCCCGCGCACCAAACCATCTACGAGGTGCTTGTTGAACTTTGGAACGCCGGCCAGGCCATTGATCTAATTACCTTCACGCAGGTGCTGCGCGACCGGAACCTGCTCGACACGGTCGGCGGCGCCCCATTTGTCACCAGTCTCTTCACCTTCGTGCCAACCGCCGCCAACGTCGGTTATTACCTCGAGATCGTCCGCGACAAATACATTCTGCGGCAGATCATCGCCACTTCCACAGAAAGCGTGCGACGCGCTTTCGAGGAACAGGAGAACGTGAACGATCTCCTCGACGAGGTGGAGCAAGGAATATTCGCCGTGGGCGAAGATCGCTTCAAAGGCCAGATGCTCTCCATGAAAGAGCAAGTGATGAGCACCCTCGAATCCATCGAGAAGCTATTTGAAAACAAAGGTGCCATTACGGGACTCGCGACAGGATTTCGCGACTTGGATAAGCTGACCAGTGGATTGCATTCCGCGGAAATGATTGTTATCGCGGCACGCCCGAGCATGGGAAAAACGGCCCTCGCCATGAATATCGCGGAGCATGTCGGCATTCAGTTGAAGCTGCCGGTCGCAATCTTTAGCTTGGAAATGAGCGCGCAGCAGCTTGTGCAACGGATGCTCTGTTCACGGGCCCGCGTAAATCTGGCCAAAACTCGTGACGGGTTCCTTGCCGAGTCCGACTTTCCCAAATTGACTCATGCGGCCTCGAAACTCGCGGAAGCGAAAATCTTTATCGACGACAGCGCGGGTCTCAGCATTCTCGAATTGCGCGCGAAAGCACGCCGGCTAAAAGCGCAACAGGATGTGCAACTGATCGTTGTCGATTATCTGCAGTTGTTGCGATCGACATCCCGTCGCGCCCAAGACAATCGACAATTGGAAATCTCGGAAATTTCCGCGGGCCTGAAGGGCCTGGCCAAGGAATTGAAAATTCCGATCATTGTCGTCGCCCAGTTAAACCGTAATCCAGAAACTCGAACAGGTACCGGCAAAGGTGTTCCTCGGTTGGCAGACCTCCGTGAGTCGGGTTCTATCGAACAAGACGCCGACCTCGTAGGTCTGCTTGTGCGAGAGGAGTATTACGCAGATACCGAAGAAGAGAAGCAGGAGGTTAAGGGCCGGGCCAACCTGATCATCGCGAAACAGCGAAATGGCCCGATTGGCGATGTTAAGCTGACGTTCCTCAATGAGTTCACACGCTTTGAGGATCGCGCGGAAGATGCGGCCGAGCCCGACGAAGCGTTCTAGAGCGATTTCGCGGCATCGACAACGTGCTTTGCGTCGATACCGAATTCCTTCATGACTTCGGCCCCGGGCGCGCTCATGCCGAAGCGGTGTAGGCCGATGACCTTGCCGTCAAGTCCAACATATTGATACCAGGCGTCGGGAACGCCTGCTTCGATCGCCACACGTTTGCGGCATGATTTCGGTAGAATTTCTTCGCGGTACGTTTTCGATTCGCGATTGAAGCGCTCGAAACATGGCATGGAAACAACGCGCACCCCGTCACCAAGTTCCTTCGCGGCGGAGAGCGCATGCTGCAATTCGCTTCCGCAGGACAGAATAATGAGCTCGAGTTTCGCCTTTTCCTTTTTCGCGATGTAGCCGCCCCGTGCGACACCTTCGCGACGCAGGGTAAGATCGACATCGTTCAACATCGGCACGGCCTGGCGAGTTAGGGCCAGGAGGGTCGGGCCTTCGATGCGCTGGGCCGCAGCCACAAACGCGCCGGCCGTTTCTTCCGGATCGG
>JBEEGY010000059.1:0-5435 GCA_041167145.1 Verrucomicrobiota bacterium | reverse complement strand
CCTCGCGCTGTTCGCATCGGCGTTCAGCGAACGTCTGCGCGGCAATCAGACGGTCTCTCAGTGGCTCAACCGCACCGTCGGTGCGCTTTTTGTTTTTCTAGGCGTCAGATTGGCTGCCACACGCTAGTAGGACCCCGGTGGCCCTTTCGTCATCCCGAATCCCGCAGCGGCGGGATGAGGGACCTCACATAAGCCGGCAGCCTTACACAAGTCTATTTGTGTAGTCATCTCCACGTTGTGAGGTCCCTCGCTCCGCTCGGGATGACGACACGGATGCGAAGGATAACTCCACGTGTCCCTTGCTCTTCGAATGCTAAATCTGGGTCCGGTCACCCTCCGGCGACGACTCGGACAAATTCAATTCGATCGCCTTCCGCCAATTTCGTTTGCGGCCACTCATGGCGATGCAGGGCAAGACCGTTGTGCTCAATCAAAATGCTTGGCGGCGAAAGCTCCAAACATTCGACCAATTCCGCGATGGTTTGTGCTTCGCCTGTATCGGCGTTCTCGCCATTAAGCACAATTGTCATCAGGCTGGATTCGGCGGTCATCCGCCTGCGCCGAGCTACGGCGCGACAAGTAGACCGCCGCTACAGGCGAAACCGTCATGGACCGGAAATGACCTGGTCCCAATCTTTCCAGACCGGTTCGAGGCCGCGGCCGCGCAAGAGATTTGCGATTTCTGCGGGCGAGCGTTCGTCGCTAATCTCGAATTGGCCGGTGGCGAGTCGATCTTCTCCGTTCTGGAATTCGGGTGCGACAATTTTGCCGCGCACGGTGAGATGCAAATCCTTCGCTCCTTGATGAGTATATCCACCGGGCTCGGTATGACTGCCGGCGCTCATCATCGTGACGCCGAGAGAAACGAGCGAATCGCGCAACGACGCGCGCTCGCGAGTGCTCAAGACGATGCCGAGTTGCGGAAAAGTAATGCGCAACGCGCAGACCAGTTGGGCGAGCTCGCGATCGCTAATCGAGAAAAGCGGACGAAATCCGCCTGCGGCCGGACGCAATCGCGGCAAACTGACCGTGATTTGCGCTTTCCAGCAGCGCTTGAACAAATATTCGAGATGCGCGGCGAGCGCGACGGCTTCCTCCTGCCAGCGCGAAAGCCCGAAAAGAACACCGACGCCGAGACGGCGAAATCCGGCTTCGTAACCGCGCTCTACGCAATCGAGCCGGAAATTGAAATCGCGCTTCGGTCCGGAGGTATGCATTTCGGCGTAAACCGCGCGGTTGTACGTTTCGTGGTAGACGACCAATCCTTCAGCGCCAAGGTCGACAATTTCCCGGTAAGCTTCCGTCGCCATCGGGCCCACTTCGATGGAGATGGAAGAGAAATGCGGCGTGAGCGCGCGAACACAATCCCCCAGATAATTTTTGCTCACAAATTTTGGGTGCTCGCCGGCCACGAGCAGGATCTGGCGGAAACCGTGTTCCAGTAAGTGGCGCGCTTCCGCGATCACTTGATCGACGGTAAGCGTGACGCGCAGAATCGGATTATCGCGCGAGAAACCGCAATAACGGCAATTGTTGATGCATTCGTTGGAAAGATAAAGTGGCGCAAAGAGCCGCATGGTGCGCCCGAAATTCTGTAAAGTGAGACTTCGCGACCTCTGCGCCATTGCTTCGAGCTCCGCTTCGGATTTGGGGCCGATGAGATTCTCAAAGCGTCGCACGGTCGACGATTTTTCGAGGGCCAGATTATCGAGCGCGCGGTCAAATGACATTGACGTAACTTCATCCGCGGCGCGCCGTTCGCAAACGGGTAAAACAAAACGCCGGGACCCGCGGAGAGGTTCCGGCGTTCGCAAATGCAGATGGTCCGATCCGTTCGACTTTCGCTCAGGTCGCGTCTTAGAAGGCGAAATTTACGCCGGCGCGGGCCATTCCGAAATTATTGTCGTTTCCATTCACAACGTTCCAATTGAAGTCGGCAATTACGCCGATGTGCCGCGTTACACGCACTTCCAATCCTCCACCAAATTGACCCACGAATTCTGTATCATTGCCGCCACGATAGGCCTCGAAGTAATCCTGCCCATTCCCGGTGATGCCGGTATGTTCAAAGGTTTGCACATCGCCACCGCCAAATATGACACCGACACCGCCGAAGATGTAGGGGGCAAACCGGGAGTCTCCGATCGGGTAACGCAACGTGAAAGTGCCGAGAACCGCGCCCACCGTCTTGTCTTCCTCGCGGGCCTCAAACGGCACCCCATTAGTTCCGACCAGCACTGCAGAAGGAGCATCTCGAGTTAACGTCAATCCATAGGCCTCGATGCCAACCCCAAAATAGCGACGGAAAAAATATTTCAGGTCGATACCGCCGCCCCAGGCGTCATCACTTCCGAGATAATGATCGAACCTGGCGTCTTCATTAAATGCATCTTCCGGGAAATCGAATCCACCGTTACTCGTAAATGCGTAGGCTCCCCAGATTCCCACGTTCCACTCGTTATCCCGATACCAATCGGCCATGGAAGGAGCTGATTGAACAACCTGCTTGTCGTTGCCCGAAAGAGGCTGTGGGCCTGCGTAGGCGAATGCTGACAGGGCGAAAACTCCGAGGAGCGCAAAAACTGTCTTCTTCATGGTGGGCTGTGTGTAGCAAAACGGCGGCACCGGGTCAACCGAATGCCGCCGTTGTGCAAACAAGATGTCGCTCCTAGAAAGCGAAGTTAAGTCCCATGCGGATCATTCCGAAATCGCTGTTCTCTTTTCCGACAAAATTATAGCTGAAATCGTTAATCAAGCCGACGTGACGAGTGAAGCGGAACTCGAAACCGCCGCCAACCTGTCCCACGAATTCAGGATCGCCATCATTGTGCTGGGTGTGAACCGTGAGTGGGTCGTCCGAGTCCACCACGATATGTTCGCTCTCGCCTCCGCCAAACATGACGCCGGCGCCGCCCCAAACATACGGGGCGAAGCGTGAGCAATGCAGGGGAAAACGAAGCGTAAGTGTTCCTAAGACCGAACCGACAAGACGCCGGTCACGACCAATCGTAAAACTGTCCGGATTTATTGTCAGATCGGGCCTTTGGCGCTCGGCGTTGATCGCCCAGCCTTGCAGTCCAATGCCGAAGTAACGGTGGAAGAAATACTTGGCGTCGAGACCTCCGCCCCAGCCATGATCCGCCTCGATGTACTCATCATTTTGCCAATCCTCGGCGGTACCGACATACGTGCCCCAGATGCTGACGTTCCATTCGTTGTCCCCGTACCATTCCGGACAGGGAGGCGGAACTACCTGTTTAACTTCTTTTCCCGAATAGCTCTCTCCCGCGAGAGCTCCCAACGCCGAAGCGACCATTATCGCCAGGCAAAGTGCGATCTTCTTCATCTGTTTCTCCTCCAATTTAGGTTAATTCTTCCCTCGAACCGGCCTAGACCAGCACAAAGTCTTCCACTTCAATACGTTCGTGGGCATCTCCCTGGATGCCCCCAGTGTGGCAGAAATACAGGGTGCAAGCGAGCCTGTCAAGAGCGGCCAGACGAAAGGCTCAACTTTTCAATTCTGCGCCGGTATTTGCATCGGTCACGATGAATTTCTCGTGATGAAACGTGGGATCGCCGCGAAACATCAATCGCCCGGCGTAACGCCGCTCCAGCTCGACCAGCAGTTCTTCGTCCTCTTCTTTTAATCGCTTCAACACGTCCGGGTTTAAAATCACGCGGATCTCGTGCACGGTGTCCTGATACTTGCGCATGAGAGTATTCAGCGTGCGATGAAGTTCGACGCTCGTGGTCATGGAAGTTTTGACGATCCCGCGACCGGCGCAGTACGGGCAATTTTCGTAGATGGTGTCGCTCAGACTTTCCTGCGCGCGCTGTCGCGTCATTTCCATCAAACCAAGCTGAGAGATAGGCAGCACGTGGGTCCTGGCCTTATCGCGCTTGAGGCGCTCTTTCATCAGAGTTAAAACAAGCTGCTGATCTTTGCGGCTTTTCATGTCGATGAAATCGCCGATGATAAGTCCACCGATGTTGCGCAAACGTAATTGGCGCGCGATTTCATCGGCCGCTTCCAGATTCGTTTGCAGAATAGTCTTCTCGACATCGCGGCCGCCCTTGGTGCGGCCGGTGTTTACGTCGATCGCGACAAGCGCCTCGGTTTCATCAATGACAATGTAACCACCGCATTTGAGCCAGACTTGCCGATGAAAAGCGTCGTCGATTTGTTTTTGCACACCGTAAGTTTCAAAAATCGGCGTGGCTCCGTCGTAATAATGGATGCGATTGCGCGACCGCCGTGAAATCTGGCCGACGATGTCCATCATGCAGTTGGTCGCTTGCTGATCGTCGCAAAGCACCTCATCGATTTCTTCCGTAAGAAAATCCCGCACCGTGCGCTCCACCAGATCGGGTTCTTCAAAGACGCGCGCGGGGGCCGGCAGCTCCTTGATCAACTGCTCAACCTTCGCCCATTGGTCGAGAAGGAACCGCAGATCGCGCACGAAATATCGGGCGCGCTGCCCCTCACCCACGGTGCGAATAATTACGCCGAGGCCATCCGGGATCTCGAGGTCGCGCAAAATTTTGCGGAGACGGTTGCGTTCCTTGGGGTCCTCAATTTTGCGCGAGATGCCGCTGCGATCGCTAAACGGCATCAAAACCAGATAGCGCCCGGCGAAACTCAGGTTCGTGGTAACGCGCGGTCCTTTTGTGCCGATGGGACCCTTGGTTACCTGGACAATCACTTCCGAACCGACCGGATAGATATTCGGAATGTCGCGGGCCGTGATTTTCTTTCTCTGCTTCCTGCCAGGCCGGTCGATTTCTTCGATGCCGCTGTCGAGGGCCGCAGGAATCGCGTCCCAAAAATGCAGGAAGGCATTTTTTTCGAAGCCGATGTCAACGAACATCGCCTTCAGGCCCATCTCAATGTTCTTGACCCGGCCTTTGTAAACGCTGCCGACAATGTTGCGTGAGCTCTCGCGCTCGACGCTATACTCTTCCAGCCGGCCATTCTCGAGCAACGCTACCCGGCGCTCGAGTTTTTCCACGCTCACAATCAATTTGTTTCCGGTCTTGCGTGAAGAGAGACCTAAAATTTTCTTTACCTTGTCTAACATAAATCTGGATTGGTTCTGCGATCGAAAACGAAAGCGGTGTGCGAATGTTGTTCATCGCTCGTAAGATCGACAATTTATCGTGTAAATCGACGCACTGGCGGTGGGGTGGGCGCCGGTTGTGGCCGGGCACCGAAAAGTCGTTCGAAAAAGTTGGGTTTGCGCGCCGGGGTGGCCGCGGGTAGAGCGCGCGCCACGCGCCCCTTCTTGGCCACCTGGCCCTGCGCATCCGGCTCGAGTTGCACGTCCGGGTCGCCGCCCCCGGCCGCCATTTGTGTATCCGCGGTTGAAGCATCCGCGTTTTCTTCATCAGACCCTTCCACGTTTGGACCGGAGTCATGATACGAGACATCCTTAACC
>JBEEGY010000058.1:0-19702 GCA_041167145.1 Verrucomicrobiota bacterium | reverse complement strand
GAATCCCCGCCCATCCGCCACGCCCGCGGTAAATGCCTTGTCCAGTCGAACAAGTTTTGGAAATGATCGGCCCGATGCGTTGTCTGATCGTTCTGCTCTTGGTCGCCCAAAGGTTACCACTCGCCTTAGCCGAAGAGAAACCGGCAGTGATCGGAGATTGGCTCGAAGTCGCCCGCGAGAATTTTGAGACGGAAAATTTAGCGGGCGTGAACGATGCCATCGACCGTTTCGAACAGACACACAAACCGACGGCGGAATCATTGGACTTGCGCGGGAGTGTGCTCATGGAGGAAGGAAAGTTTGGCGAAGCCGCCAAAGCGTTTGAGGATGCCCGCCAGGCCGATCCGGTGCTGTTCGCGCCGCGCATTCACGCTGGAGATGTGCTCGTTCGACAAAAGAAATTTCCGGAAGCGCGCCGTGTTTACGAAGCTGCGCTCAAGGAAACAAACATCCCCACATTGGCGGAACGGTTGCGCTACGGGATTTTGATCACCTGTTTGGCCGAGCACAATGAAAACGGCGCACGCGACGCCTTGCAAGCGATTGCTTTTCCGACGGGAACGCCGGCCTATTATTATGCGCAAGCTGCCTGGGCCTTTGCGCATGGCAACAACGCAGAGGCGGGCAAGTGGATCAAGACCGCCGAACAGATTTCACCAGCGGTCATTAATTCGTGGTTCGCTCGTCTTCTCTTTGAGCTCGGGTGGATAAAGAAAAAACCCGCGCTTAGGCGATCCGAATCGATTTGATCGACAATCAACGCGTGCCTTTGTCGCGGCGATCCAAGACCTGAAGATTTTGTCGCACCTTCACGATACTGAAGTCTGGAAGGACGCCGCGAAAATTTACGGCCGGATAAACGATGCAATCGCGGCCGAGAAGCGAGCCCGGATTAATCACCGCGTTGCATCCAATCTCGGTGCGGTCGCCCACGATCGCGCCGAACTTGGTCAGGCCTGTGTCGATGTTACCATCCGGCGATGCGACCGTGATTTCACGATGATCCAGTTTGACGTTGGATAGAATTACGCCGGCGCCCAGGTGCGCGTGATGACCGAGAATGGAATCGCCCACGTAATTGAAATGCGGCACCTGCGCTTCGTTGAAAAGAATGCAGTTCTTGAATTCACACGAATTGCCCATAACCACGTCGTCGCCGGCGATCACGTTTTCGCGCACGTAACAGCCGCTGCGAATGTGGCAGTTTTCGCCAATCCAGGCCGGCCCCTTTAGCACCGCGCCTTGTTCCACAATCGTCCCGCGCCCGACAAACACGCTGTTGCTGATGAATGGTTTTCCGATGAGCTCGCCGAACACGGCCGGCTTCAAACGAAATTGCAAATAGCTCGCGATTTGTTTGAGTGCGTCCCAGACACGCTTCTGGTTCTCAAACAGTTTTGAGTGCGCAGTTTGTTCGAGGTTGAGGAATTCAGAAGGCGCGAACATCGTTGGCGAATCAAGCTCCTGCGCGTCGCGTTACCTTCTGCCCATCCTTGGTATCGCGTGCTTCCCAACCGCGCGCACTCAATTCGTCGCGCAATTCATCACTTTTTCGCCAGTCTTTTGCAAGCCTCGCTTGCATGCGGGCCTCGGCTAGAGCAGCAACGTCGGCAGGCAGTGAGGCCGCTTCGGGCTCGATTGCCAGAACGCGATTGATGCGCTCCCACCAATCCAGCCACGCCTTTGCGGCGGCAGTGCCCAGTTTGTTTTGATCTAGTGCGCGGTTTATTTCTCGGATCGAGTCGAACAAAAAACCGAGCGCGGCGGAAATGTTCAGATCATCGTCGAGCGCCTTCTCGAACTCTTCGCCGGGTTGATTGATTGACTCGTGGCCCGGCTCATCAATCCTGACGGGCTTTCCCGTCGATGTCGCGCGGCTCCCGCCGGCTCCATTGTCAATCTTGCCCGCGGCGGTCTCGCGCAAACGCTCCAGCCAATCGTCAATGCGGGCGAGGGCTTGTCTCGATTCCTCCATTCCTTCCCAGGTGAAATTGAGCTGCGTTCGATAATGCACGCGCATCAACGCGTAACGAATCTCGCGACCGGAATAACCTTTCGCGGTCATATCGGGCAGTGTGTAAAAATTGCCGAGCGACTTGGACATCTTGGCTCCATCGACGAGCAGATGGGCGCAATGGAGCCAATAGCACACGAATTGTTTTCCTGTCACGCCTTCGGTTTGGGCGATCTCCGCTTCGTGATGCGGAAAAATGTTATCGACGCCTCCACAGTGAATATCAATCTGATCGCCTAGAATCGCGGTGGCCATCGCGCTGCACTCGATGTGCCAGCCGGGCCGACCCGGTCCCCATGGCGAATCCCATCTCACGTCGCCATCGTTTTCGTCCCACGCCTTCCAAAGCGCAAAGTCGCCGATGTGTTCCTTGTCGTATTCGTCGTTCTTCACACGTCCGGTCGATTGCAGTTGCGTCAGATCGATGTGCGAGAGTTTACCGTAATTGGGAAATTTATTGATGCGATAGTAAACCGATTTGTCTTCCGCCTGATAAGCGAGCTCGCGCGTGATGAGCGCGCCGATCATCTCGATCATCTTGTCGATGTAACGTTGATCGGTCGCGGCGGGAAATTCATCCGCGCGCTTGATACGCAGCGTGTCGATATCTTCGAAGAACGCCTGCTTGAATGGCTCAGTGAATTTCGAAAGCTCAACTTTTGCTTCGCGGGCGCCCCGGATCGTCTTGTCATCCACGTCCGTGATGTTCATGACGCGATGCACTTTGTAGCCGCGCAACTCGAGATGGCGCTGCAACAAATCCTCGAAGATGTAGGCGCGGAAATTTCCGATATGTGCGCGGCTGTAAACGGTTGGCCCACAGGTGTAGATGTCGATCTTGCGCGAACCGGCGTCCCGCGACTCGAAATTCTCGAGTTGTCGCGAGTAAGTGTTAAAGAAACGCAGAGGCATTTATTTCATAGCGGTGTCATCCCGAGCGAAGCGAGGGATCTCACAAAAAAAGTGCGCGTTTGCCGGCGCCGGAAAATCATCGCTTCGATTGAGAGATGGTTCGCTTCGCTCACATGACCGTTGTTGTGTGCGCGAGTAGTGTTAAAGAAACGCAGCGGCATTACTGCTCCTGCGCGACTGTCGCGATTGCCATTGCCGCCATGCCTTCGCCGCGACCGATCGCACCCAGCCCTTCGTTCGTGGTCGCCTTGATGCTGACATCGGATTCATTCACTCCAATCGATTCCGCCATCTTCTTTCGCATAGCCGGAATGTACGGCGCAATCTTGGGCGCTTCGGCAATGAGCGTTGCATCCACGTTTGTGACGCGCGCCTTTTTTTCCGCGACCAACGACACGACACGTTCCAAAATTTCGATACTGCTGATTCCGCGAATCGATTCGTTCGTGTTTGGAAAATGCTGGCCGATGTCGCCCGCGCCGATCGCACCGAGCAACGCGTCGGCAATGGCGTGCACCAGAACGTCGGCGTCGGAATGTCCTTCGAGGCCGCGGGAATGCGGGATCTCGATTCCGCCAAGAACCAATTTTCGTCCCTCCGCGAGACGATGCGTGTCGTAACCAATACCGGAGCGCGAGATCGACATCAGAGTTTCAGGTCGATCACTCCGTTGGAGGCGACGATGCTGTATTTGTCTTTCATATCTTGGCGTGGCCGCACCTCGACCGTGCCGCCAGCAGTCTCAATCAAAAGCCAGCCGGCCGCTATGTCCCACAAACTTATACCTTGTTCGATGTAGGCATCGAATCGTCCACACGCGACGTAAGCCATGTCGAGGGCCGCGCTGCCCATTAAGCGGCATTTTCGCGCCCGATGGACCATTTGCTGCAAGAGAGGAATATTCGATTCAATCATCGTGCCGGTCTTGGAAAGGCCGACGGAGATGATTGCTTCGGCCAGATCGGCGCGCTCGCTCACGCGAAAATGATGACCGTTCAGGCGGGGCGCTTCGCCCTTTTGCCCGGTCCACAGTTCGTCACGCATCGGATCGTAAATCACGCCGACGATAATTTCGCCTTTGAAACGCAACGCGATCGAAACGCAAAAGTGCGGGATGCGATAATAATAGTTAACGGTGCCATCGAGCGGATCGACTACCCACTGATGCTCGCTCGATTGGTCGCCGACAATCCCTTCCTCGCCATAAAGCGCATGATGCCGAAATTTCTTGAGCAAAACTTTCGTGATCAACTCCTGCGTCTGGACATCGATCTCGAGTTTGATGTCGTGTGCTTCGGCTGAGTTAACGCGCAATGGCCGATGAAAATTCTGGCGAAGCAGATCCCCGGCGACGCGCGCAGCTTCCACAGCCGCGTCGAGATAATGCGTCATGACAAAACATTATCTCGCACAAAGATCACAAAGTGCACTACGGAAACAAGGACGGAATTCCTTTAATCGTCGCGACCTTTGTGGACCTTGTGCGAGGTCCTTTTCAGGCGCGCAAGATCGAAATATGGATTTGCGCACACAAAAAAACCGGGAGGAAAACTGATTCTCCTCCCGGGTTGAAGTTAGGGGTTATGACCGCGAAATGCTTTCGCGATCGTTAGCAAGCGCTACGCGCTAATGCCTTTTTCTCTTTGCTGATTTTTTCTTGGCAGCCTTTTTACGTTTTTTGGCCATCGACTTTTCCCCCCTTTCGCCGCGCAACCGCGGTGGGTTGTGTGAAGATTTGGAATAAGATTAACTTCACTTACAGACAACGAAGTAATCATCACAAAATTTTTGTCAAACAGTTTTCTCGCACATTTTCAAAAATCTTTACGAGCTCGCGCGCGAGATTTTGTTTTGGAGCGCGTGAAAATTTCTTTTCTTGGCCATTTTTAAAGAAAACTGTCACTTCATTTTCGTCGCGTTCCATTCCGATATTTGAATGACTTACATCATTCGCCACGACGATGTCGCAATTCTTCTGGCGCAGTTTGTTTTGCGCATTGTCTTTTAGATTTTGGGTCTCGGCGGCGAAGCCAACGACAAGGAATTGTCGATCTCGGGGAAGGGAGGCGAGGATGTCGCGCGTCGGAGCGAGCTCGAGAGAAAAAGTTTCGTCACGCTTTTTGATTTTCTGCGCGGACGGTTTGGCCGGTTTGTAATCAGCCACGGCTGCGCACATGACGAGCACATCGCAATCGCGCAAATGCCGATGCACGGCGTCGTGCATTTCGTCGCTGGTCAAGATCGACATCAACCGCGCTCCATGCGGCGGCTGGAGATTCGCCGGACCGGAAATTAAAGTGACGTCGTGGCCGGCTTCGATCGCCGCCTCGGCGATGGCGTAACCCATTTTCCCGGATGAGCGATTACTGATGTAGCGAACGGGATCGATCGCTTCGCGCGTCGGCCCGGCCGTGACGAGAAATCTCACGCGATCAGATTGTCCTGGCGGGCGAGAAGAAATTCGGCGCGAAAGGCAATGTCTTCAACTTTCCAGAGGCGACCGATTCCTTCGTAACCGCACGCCAGCATTCCTTCTTCGGGGCCGATGAAGTCGACGCCGCGCGTCTTCAACTTTTCAACGTTCTCTTTCGTCGCACTGTTCTCCCACATTTTCCCGTTCATGGCTGGCGCAATCAAAATCTGCGCGCGCGTGGCGAGCGCGATGGCGGCGAGGGGATGACCGGCGAGTCCGTGCGCGAGTTCCGCGATGAAATGGGCGGTGGCCGGCGCGATGAGAAGAAGGTTGGCGCGATCGGCCAGGTCGATGTGTCCCGGCCGCCAGTTTTCTTTCTCGTCGTAGAAACTGGTCATGACCGGATTCTTAGAAAGCGTTTGCAAAGTAAGCGGCGTAATGAACTCGGTAGCATCCTGCGTCATGACCACGAAAACTTCGTGGCCCTGTTTGAAGAGCAGACTCGTGAGTTCAGCGGATTTGTAAGCGGCGATCGAGCCAGTGACACCGAGCACGACCGATTTAGCGCCGGGACGGAGACGCACAATATTTCGCGCGCTGCCTTTTCCGTTACCGCGCTTGAAATTCTTCTTCATGCAAGATCGACAATTACTTTTGGATGAGGCGCCGGCTTAAAAAGCCTTCCGCACCCATAATATGTCGGAACTTTTGCAGATCTTCTTCCACTGATTTGCTGATGATAGTGTAGCGATAATCACGCCAGAGCTCCATTTCGCGCGCGGCCGTCTTCAGGCGCGAATCAATTTGCTCGGGCCTCTCAGTCCCTCGTTTCAGCAAGCGGCGCCGCAATTCTTCAAGATCGGGCGGCATGATGAAAACATCGGCCAGCGCCTCGCGAATGAAAGGATCATCGCAGTTGCGAATGGTGGCCGCGCCCTGGGTATCGATATCGATCAAAACGTCGATCCCCGCTTTCAAGTTGGCGAGCAACGGTCCGCGCAACGTTCCATAAAAATCACCGTGCACTTGCGCGTGCTCCAAGAAATCTCCCGCCTGCACGCGCGAACGAAAATCTGCGTCGGAGAGAAATTGATAATCTTCCCCTTCAACCTCGCCAGCGCGCGGCGCGCGGGTCGTGCAAGAAACCGAGTAGAGGAAGTTAGCAGTCTGGCGAAGCGCCTCGACGAGCGTTGTCTTTCCGGCGCCCGACGGCGCAGAAATGACAAAGAGAATACCGTGACGTGTAAACTGCTTATTCAAGGTTTTGAATCTGTTCGCGAATTTTTTCCAGCTCGGCTTTGCAGGCGACGACACGTTGCGAAATGCCGGCATCGTTGGCCTTTGCCCCGAGCGTGTTCAGCTCGCGAAATATTTCCTGGGTAATGAATTCAAGCGTGCGGCCGACCGGCTCGTTCTTGCGCAGATGATGCGCGAACTGGGCGAGATGACTTTCCAGACGCGTTAACTCCTCGGAGACATCGGCGCGATCGGCGAAGAAAGAGACTTCTTTGATGAGACGTTCGTCCTCGGCTGGAATCGGCAGGCCGGCCTTTTGGATTCGTTCGAGCAGCGCGGCGCGATACTTTTTCACGACATCAGGATGAATGGCGCGAATCGCCTTGAGCTCTTTTCGCATGGTCTTGAGACGGTGAATCAAGTCCTTGGCCAAATGTTTGCCCTCGCGTTCGCGCATCTTGACCAGTTCAGTAAGTGCGGTGCGTAGCGCCTTTTCCACCGCGGGCCACACGTCTTCGGCCTTCAGTATCTCTTCCGGAGCGCGCAAGACACCCGGCGCCTGCAGAATCGTGCCGATAGTGATTTCACCGGGCGCGTTCAGTTCGTTTTGCAAAGCACGCATCGCCTCGTGATACGACTGAGCGAGTTTCGTATCGAGAGCGAGCTTGCGGTCGCCGTTCGTGCCCTCGTGATAAGTGACGACCACGTTTGTTCGACCGCGGGAAATGCTTTCGTTGATCGTCTGGCGAATGCGCGGTTCCAGCCCGGCCAGGTCACGCGGCAGGTTTATGACAATGTCGCTCTGCTTCCGATTCACGGAATTGAGTTCGACACTGAACTTGGCGCCGTTGTGATCGGTTTCACCGCGGCCGTAACCGGTCATGCTTCTCATTAGATGAAGACTTTATGCCAGAAGAAGGGCCAAGGTTCAATTGCGGCGGCGAGGCCGGGAGAGAATGTCCTCGATAGCGCGGCGATGCGGGGAGGGAATCGGAACGGATGCGATTGAGTCGATATCGATCCAACGCTGGCTCTGAGCAGGGATTTTTGGCGCGGGTCGCGCAAAGACGCGCAGGGTGATACGATGATTGGTGAAGGGAAAGATTGACATGTGTATGGCACGAGTAGATGTCGATTTTGCACTAAGCGGCGGAAGGATCCACAAGCCGCGCCAGCGTTTGTTTGATTGCTGGAGAAACACGTGCCGGCGACTGCAGATCCACGCGTGAGATTCAGTTAGCTCTTTGAGTTTTGGTCTTCGTTTTTTGCGCGGCAGCGTTTCGGGCTTGGGCGCGCGACAAAATTCTTGCACCGGACAGATATCACATTTCGGCCGAGCGCGACAAACGAGAGCGCCCAATTCCATGAGCGCGGTGTTGAAAACGCGCGTCCCTCGTCTTGGGACCATGGTCGAGGCGATCCGCCAGATTGCTTCGCGTCCGCGGCTGGAATCGATTGGATGCCGGTAATCGGAGAGGCGGGTGAGGAGGCGCGAGATGTTGGCGTCGACAATCGGCACCGATTGATTGAAGGCGAAGGTGGCGACGGCGTTTGCGGTGTAACGGCCCAGGCCGGGCAGGGCGCGGAGTTTTTCGGTTGATCGTAGGGACGTGGCACCATTTTCACGCACGATCATTTTTGCCGCAGCGTGTAGATTGCGAGCCCGAGAATAGTAGCCCAGGCCCTGCCAGGCGTGCAGGACGTCGCTTTGCGAAGCACGGGCAAGGGCCGCGAAATCAGGGAAGCGCCCAAGCCACTTATTATAGTAAGGGATAACAGTCGTGACCTGGGTTTGCTGGAGCATGACCTCGGAGACAAGGATGGCGTAGGGGTCGTGGGTGCGACGCCAGGGAAGATCGCGGCCGTGGCGACGATACCAGCGGAGAAGAGAGCGGCGGAAACGGCGGAGGTCTTTTGGCGGGATCAAGATTTGCAGCAAACGTTCGACCTTCGACGTTCAACGTCCAACACCGAATTCAGAAGATCATTGAACGTTGAGCGTTGGGAGTTGAACGTTGAGCGTTTGCTTCGGAAGAAATGAACGCCTACACGCATGTGCTGACGAATGATCAAGCGACGAAGCTTCGGCAGTTGCTCGAGGAGCTCGGGTTCGAGTTTGCGCCCAAGCCGTACACGATTGTTTTTGGACAGAAGAATAAGCTGAGCGTGGCGGTGTACGAAAAGGGGCCAAAGGTGCTAGTGCAAGGCAAAGGCGTGGAGGAATTCGTGCAGTTTGAACTCGAACCGAAGATTCTGGGCGAGGCCAAACTCGGTTATGAAGAGGTGCATACCCCGGCAATGTTCCAGCCGCATTTTGGCGTGGATGAAAGTGGAAAGGGCGATTTCTTTGGGCCACTCGTGATTGCGGGCGTGTACGTGGACGCCGGAATTGCGCGAAAGCTTCTGGACGGTGGCGTGCAGGACAGCAAACGAATTGGATCGGACGGGCGCATTCGCACGTTGGCGGACGCAATTCGAAAGACCTCGCTTGGCCTGGTCGATACAGTGTTGATCGGCCCGGAGCGATACAACGATCTCTACGAGAAGTTTGGCAATCTGAACAAGCTGCTGGGTTGGGGACACGCGCGCGTGATCGAGAATTTGCTCGCAAAGAAGCCCGATTGCCCACGCTCGTTGTCGGACCAGTTTGCGGACGCGCGGGTGATTCAACAATCGCTTTTGCGACATGGGCGCAAGATCGACATCGAGCAACGAACCAAGGCGGAGTCGGACGTGGCCGTGGCAGCGGCTTCAATCCTGGCGCGCGAAGCATTTATCGATTGGCTGGAGCGGCGAGGGAAGGCCTTGGGAGTGCGGTTGGCCCGAGGCGTTTCTGCCGAGGTCAAGGAGACGGCGGCGAAGCTGGTCGAGTCGAAAGGATCGGGGATATTGCGCGAAATTGCGAAGGTCCATTTCCGAACGGCTCATGAGATTGCTCCGATGGCCTACGCTGCTCCGGCGAAGCGCCCGGTTTTCCGGAAGTAAATCCCCAGCATTGTCATGTAGCGGGCAAGATTCCTGCTTTTATTGTTTTTCGCGGAAAGTTCGCAATTGTGGAAACAAGGCTGCTCATACTCAACGCCGATCCGGTCTTCCAAGACCGGGCGTTGTCCGTCTTTGATACCCTGGAGGAAATCGAGATTCGGATCGTTCGTTCGCTGCCGGAAGCAATATCGGTTCTTCTGGAGGAAAGCTTCGACGCTCTCATGGTAGAGGGGGAAGCGGCGCTGGCTCTGGAGCAGGCGACGAATGCGCGCCAACATTTTCCTTCGCTCGGAATTATTTGCGTAGTGCCGCCGCGATATGGCTCCCAAATTAACGCTTTGGCGGAACAGCAAAAGATTGGCCTCCTTTCCAGCGCCTGGAGCTGCCGACGCCTGCGCCGCGAGCTGGAAAGATTTGTTCACTCCCTAGAAATGCAATCGTCGCCCGCCGCTGAAGGCGTCGATCCCTGCCATTCTTTGATTGGAAACCTCAATCAGTTTTCCGCGGCGGAGATTTTGCAGATGAGCTGTTTGAGCCAACGGAGCGGCCGTTTTACTTTTAAGTCCGGACGCGGCAACAGCGAGATTTACCTGCAACACGGATCGGTGCGTCACGCCGTCTTTGGTTCCCTTGAGGGGGAATCGGCCGTGGCCGAAATCTTCCGGTGGAGACAAGGGCGCTTTTATTTTGAAGAGGGGATCATCAGTCAGGTGCAGACGGTTGATCGCCCGTGGGCGCATCTGCTGATCGACAACCTGCAGAAACTCGACGAGACGCTGGAATTGGTCAGCGTGTAAGACCGCATGAGAGACAAAATGCTCGAGACCAAACTTCGTCTGCTTACGCTTCAACTGGAGAGTTGGAAGAAGCTGCACGATCTCATCACCTACGGCCTGGATAAGGCAAAGCCGATCGTCTCTGCGGAACAGGAACGGCAGTTCACGGAGATCCGGGCCAATCTTTTACAAGAAACCGCGCATATTTTTAACGAGCTGGGGATTCTGAGCGAACTTTCCGGCAAAGCGATGAATGTATTGCAGCGGGGAGTTTCTGTTCGCGGCGTGCGCGAGCTCTCAAATGAAGACGTGCGCCGGCTCGAGGCAGAGTGGAATGCCGTTTTCACAAAACTTGGGATAGCGCAGGGTCAGCTCAAGTCGCGGCGCAAACATTTGGCCGGTCAGAACGTGTTGAGTTACTTTTTCGAACGGCTTTTCCGACGTCCGGCGGTCGCACAATAAGTGGCGGCAACATCGCCCGTTATCCCTTTATGTCCTCTTCGAGAGGAATTTAGTGCAGCAAGAGTCTCCTTTTTTGTTTGATTTTTCCGCCCATTTAGGGGGTGTAAAGCGATTCTTATATAAGTATGGCAAAACTTACCAAACGCGACATCGTGGTCGCGATCAGCAATCAAACGGGCATGGTCCAACACCAGGTCTTCGATGTGGTGCAACGCACGCTCGACCATATTACCAATAGCTTGGCCAATAATGTGGCGGTGGAGTTGCGTAACTTCGGCATTTTTCAGCCGCGCCTGACAAAGCCGCGCGTGGGAAGAAACCCGAACCAGCCGGGCAGCAGTTTTGTGATTCCCCCTCGGGCAACGGTGAAATTTAAGGCTGGCAAGATCATGCGCCAGCGAGTCGAGAAGCTGTCCCGCGAGCTAAAGGAAGCGGCCGAGAAGAAAATCGCACCAGCTCGAAACGGCCAGTAGAGTCCGTCACCTCGATCGTGGCCGTTATCAGGTTGGCTCGAGTTCGATCAAGTTCCGGATTGCCTCTTCCAAACGTTCGAAGTTGATCGGCTTAGTAAGGTGTTCCGCGAAGCCCGCATCACGTGCTTTGCTTACATCGTGCTCCATGCCGAACCCGCTAAGAGCGATGCCTTGCAAACCTTTGCTTGCGCGCAGTTCGCGCATCAACTCGTAGCCGCTCCGATCGGGCAAGCCGATGTCGCTGATGAGAAGATCAAAATCTTCAGTCTGCGCTTTTTCGACAGCTTGGTCGGCGGTGTGCGCCAGCGTGATTTCGTAGCCACGACGCTCCAACATCATCTTCATTCCGGTGCAGGTATCGTAATGATCGTCGACAACGAGGACGCGACGCCGGCGCGCGGCGGCGGTCTGCTTGGCAAGATCGACAGGTTGATCTTGTGGGGAGCCGTTTTGAGTGCCAACCGGCGTCGCCACTGTTTTCAAGGTTACGGTGAACGTCGAGCCCTCATCTTTTCCAGCGCTCGATACGCGAATCTTTCCCTTATGGGCGTCTACCATTGCTTGGGAAATAGCGAGCCCGAGGCCCAAACCGCCGAAGCGGCGGGTAATTGATGTTTGGCCCTGCTCAAAGGCGTTAAAGATTTTGTCGATCTTGTCCTGCTCGATGCCGATGCCGGTGTCCGTAATTTTTATCTCAATTTCAACGGGCGAGGGGTTGAGTGTCTCGACCATGATGCGGCCCTTAGCCGGCGTAAATTTCACGCTGTTCTTTATTAGATTCCAGAATACCTGCTGGAGTCGGGCCGGATCTCCCTCCACATACAATGACTCCGCGTTCAAACGAAATAGCGCCTTGATGCCTTTCTGCGTGATTTCTTCGCGGCAAATTTCGTAAGCACGTTGCAGAATTTCGTGCACGGAGACGACTTCCAGCGTCAGTTGCAGCTTTCCTTTGGCAATGCGCGTGACGTCGAGCAGGTCGTCAATCAAGCGTGCTTCCAATTCAACGTTGCGCCGGATCACTTCCAAGGCCTGCCGAATTTCCGGCGAGTCGGGCGCGCTTGCCTCGAGTTCTCCCACCATCGCTATGACCGGCGAAAGCGGGTTGCGCAATTCGTGTGAGAGCAGCGCGAGGAATTGATCCTTGGCCGCGTTCGCTCCGATAAGTTCCTGCCTCAAGGTCACATCACGTGTCTTATCTTCCACCAGATAGAGCACGCCTTGGACAGTCTGGTGTGAGCCCTGCAGACGCAGCAGGTTAATGTTTACGAAATGAGTTATCCCCTGGTTGTCTTTGAAAGCGTGCTCAGTCAGTTGGAATGGTGTTCCAAAAGACAGAACTTTTTCGATGGCCCCGGGCGCGGCGAGATTCACCTCATCGTAAGTCGCCAGATTGATGTCGCGCCCGGCCGGCAAACCGCCCAAATGATACGCCATTTGACCGAAAGCTTGGTTGGCCTGTAGGAAGCGGCGCGAAGTCGGATCGACAAACGCAATGCCAATCGGCATGTTGGCGAGGATTTTTTCGTTAAAAATGACCTCACGTTCGAGGCGACGGGCCGATTCGGTTTGCCGGCGGTAGAGTTTTCCGGCAAGCCCCGCGCCGACAGCGGTGGCGAGGAGCAACCAACCAACAAGGATGGTCGTTTTGCCGAGAAGATCGTGCACCGGTTTATAAGCGACGCTTTTGGGTTGCTCGACTATCGCCACCCAACCGGTCGATTCCACCGGATTGAATGAATAGAGATTGCCGTGACGCTCGACGTGGCCGCTTTTGCTTTGACCGATCTCCTTCAGCAATGTTTCACCAGCCGGCGAGTCGGTCTCGGATTCTGGTTGAAAGTTGCGAGCGAAGAGGGCGTGGCCTCTTTGATCGAGCACCTGACAAACGGATTGATCGGCGAATTCGATGGTGGAAAGCCGGCGCCCAATTCGCTCGACGAGAACTGAAACCCCGAGATATCCGACAATCGTTCCATCCGGCGCGCGGACCGCTCCCGTGATATCCGTGGCCATGCGCTTATCCGGCAAACGCGGATGGACCGGCGATACGTACGCTTCGCGTCTTGCGCTGGTCTCGCTTCGCCAAAACTCGGAAGCGAAGTCCTTCCCGATCATTCCGGGATTGGATGGGATCGACGCGATCAAGCGGCCATCAGGTCCGGTGATGAACATTCCATCGATTCGTGGATGAGAGTAGAATGTGCTCCCCAGCCACTGCTGGGCCGCCATCTGCGCGTTTGGAGCCGTCAGGATTTTCGCAACGTCGGGAAGGGTTTGGTAGTATTCAATAATACCGCCAGTTCTGCTCAGATCGTCGCCTACCAGGTGACCGATCAATTGCACGAAGGTCTGGCGATCGCGCAAAATTTTCGATTCCAGCGTGTTCGTTAGAATGGTGTACGAAACCACGAGCGTAAGAATGGATGGCACCCATCCGGCCAAGAGAATCGGGAAAACAATGTTGAACCGCTCGAAGCGGTTACGTTCCGATTTATTTAATCTCGCTGGAAATTCCATCGTTTCGTCCGCGAAAATAACCCCACCATTATCCGTTTGCTTCCCGGGTGGGGCAAGGGGTGTCCGCGGGGATGCCCGATCAGTCGTTGCGTGATATGGCCGCGTTAATATCGCGGGCCTGCTCGTGAATCGCTCGGACGTCGGAATGAGTTAACTCGCGTTGCTTCACTTTGTCCGACACTAGTCGAATTTTTTCCAAGGCGGTCCGAATCTTTTCGATCAAAGGAGTATTCGCCAGCGTGGGAGGAAGCGTTTTTACTTCTTCCCTGAAGTAGTCGGCCAATTCCGGTTGCACTAACACCTTGGCGCGCGCCGGGGAGAAGTTTGCTTCCACGGCTCCCGCACAAATCTCCAGTCCGCGCAGCCAACCGCCCAGGCTGATCAAATGAGCCATCTTTTGGTCGCGCAGATCTATCATGGCTTTCTCAACATCGGTCTGCGTTGAAATCAATTCCTTGCGTACTGCCGGCCATTCGCCGCGCCGGCCCAATTCGGTCAGACTTGCACTGTGCCGCATGACGCGATCGCCTACGCCAAGACTGCGCGCTTCCTTCAGCAACACACGACCCAGCTCATCGATCAGGTTCTTCCGTTCCGCATCGACAATAAGAAAGCCGTCCGCGATCAATCCGCCAAAAATTAGACCCTTATGTTCGCGGTTCACCGCCGCCGGCGCCGGAAAGTCGCGCTTCAACTGATCGAATGGCAGCGGCTTCAGTTCATCGAGCTGTCGAAAAATCTGCGCGATAGACGGGGTGGTGTAGGGATTTACGCCCAGCTCCTCGCGTTCGTACTTCTCTTCTGTGATGGCTTCCTCCTGCGCCGAAAGTAAGATTGGAAACGACGCAGCGAGCACGAGCAAGACAGACATCATTTTTCCTAAATCGTCCATGGGAGCCTTGTGGGATTTATGCAAAGGCGTTTTCGTTTGGCAGCCTAGCACTTTTCCAGAGGTAAAACCGCCATTTTTGATTTGACGGACGCCCCGGAACCGGCATCATGTCGCCCTTGCTGTCTTTAATACTCGGCCGTCTCTAAAAGCCTTATGCAAGGAAGCCTCGGTTACATCATCTGGACGATCTGTTATCTCAGCGTCCTGATCTGCCTTTCTGCTTACGGAATCCATCGTTACGTCATTATTTATCTGTTCCTCAAAAACCGGACGAGGGAACCGGTCCCGGTCCGGCGCCTCGATCGCTTGCCGATAGTTACGGTGCAGTTGCCGATTTTTAATGAAATTTACGTGGTGGAGCGGTTGCTTCGATCTGTCAGCGAACTCGATTATCCCCGCGAGTTGCTTCAGATACAGGTACTCGACGATTCCACCGATGAAACGCGGCAGCTTACTTCTACGTGTGCGGCGGAGCTTCGTGGCCGCGGCTTTAATGTTGAACTAATTCATCGCGTTGATCGCACGGGCTTCAAAGCCGGCGCGCTCGCCGCCGGGCTCGAGTCCGCGCTCGGTGAATTCGTTTGCATTCTCGATGCCGACTTTGTGCCGCAACCCGACTTGCTCCACAGCACAATTCACTTCTTTGCCGATCCCAAGATTGGAATGATCCAAACGCGCTGGGGACATCTAAACCGTGGGTATTCGCTGCTCACTCGCGTGCAAGCCATGTTTCTCGATGGCCACCTGCTGCTTGAGCAAACCGCCCGCAGTCGTAGCGGCCGTTTCTTTAATTTCAATGGCACCGCCGGATTGTGGAGAAAATCGTGCATCGAGGAAGCCGGCGGCTGGCAGCACGACACCCTGACCGAGGATCTCGATTTAAGTTACCGTGCGCAATTGGTTGGTTGGAAATTTGTCTTTCTGGCGGATGTGGTCACACCGGCGGAATTACCGGTCGATATGAATGGTTTCAAGTCGCAGCAACATCGTTGGACCAAAGGCTCCATTCAGACCTGTAAAAAACTGCTTCCCACTATCTGGCGTAGCAAGTTGCCCCTTCCAATAAAGCTCGAGGCCACCGGGCACTTGACTTCCAATTTTGCCTATCTCCTTCTCGCGTGCTTGTGCGTCCTGCTTCATCCATCAACCGGCGGGCCGCCTCCAGGGTGGTTTCGCACATTCCTCATCGATGTTCCGATCTTCCTTACGGCCTCCGTATCGGTCGCGGTATTTTACATTTGTGCGCAACGCGAACTATATCCGCGCACGTGGATGAAGGAGATTCTTTTGCTTCCGTGTTTGCTCGCCCTCGGGGTCGGCCTTTCACTAAACAATGCGCGCGCGGTGCTCGAAGCTGTTTTCAATCATCAATCCGGCTTTACGCGCACGCCTAAGTACGGGATCGAGCGTAAGTCACAGCCTTGGCGCACTTGCAAATACATGCCGCTCAAGTCCATCCTGCCCGTGGCCGAAATGGCCTTTGCCATCTATTTTACCTATTTTGTCTGGTTCGCGTTGCAACATCGACAATTCCTTACGGTACCCTTCCTGCTCATGTTCCAAGGCGGGTTTTTGTATGTCTCGCTCTGCTCCCTCAGACCCTGGTTGCCCAAATTTACGGTCGGCAGTTCCCGTGCTCCCGCCGCAATTCCCGCGTGACAAAATGGATTTTTCGAGTAAGAAGTCGCCCATGTTTCGAATAGGCATCCTCCCATTGCTCTTCTTGTCGCTGGTTTCCACGCTTCATGCTGCGTTCTTCGAAATGCCAAATCAGGTGGTTATTAGTGTGCGGGACCAGAAGCTCATGCTTTTGCAAAACGGTGCCAAGGTTGCCACTTATCCAATCTCCACTTCCAAGTTTGGCGTTGGCGATGACCGCGGCCGTATGACAACGCCGCTGGGTCTATTGCAAGTCGCAAAAAAGATCGGCGATAACGCTCCCGCTGGCGCCGTCTTCCATAATCGTCGCTGGACCGGCGAAGTACTCAAGCCCAACGCGCCGGGCCGTGATCCTATCACCACTCGAATTATCTGGCTGCGTGGTCTCGAAGCGCAAAACGCGCACGCTTTTAATCGCTGCATCTATATTCACGGTACGCCGGAAGAAAGAACAATCGGAAGGCCGGCTAGTTACGGCTGCATTCGCATGAAGGCGCGCGATGTTGCCGCTCTCTATAACACGCTTCCCCTTGGCGCCTACGTGCAGATCGTGTCGAACCGCTTGCCTAAGGCTTCCGTGTTCAGGCCGTCGAAGGCTACCGAGGCCGCTCCCGAGTCATCCGAAAGCTGGATAAGCTCCGCGCGTTCCTCGCAGAAACCACTCCAGAATCCGCCGCACAAGAGCGCGGTCGTCGCGCAAAACATTCCGCGCGCGTAATTGTGGATCTTGCCGGCGCGAATCGCGCTCGCTCAGCACCTTGACAACCTTGCGCGGCTCCACGAGCCTCCTCGCCCAAAGTTTTTCTTAAATCCATGGCCAACACCAAATCCGCCGCCAAACGTGCCCGTCAAAATGTGCGCCGAACGCTGCGCAATCGCAGCGTCGTAACGCGTTTGCGCTCCATGCAAAAACGGACGCGCGCCGCCGCGCAACCCGACGCGAAAGAGGTGCGCTCTCTCATTTCCGCGATCGATAAGGCAGCCAAACGCGGAATCATTCATCGCAACACTGCGCAACGCCGCAAATCGCGGTTAAATAAATTGCTCGCCGGCGCGGGCAAACAGTGATCGCGGAAAAACGCCGGATCGTCGGATAACGACGATGCAACGTCGACATCTTATCCGCGCTTCTGCGCTTGAACGCCCCGAGGCGTTGGCTATCGTCGTGTGCAATCGAGGTTATCCATGATTCCTGCCTTCCTTCTTGTCATTGCCGCCGTCGTTTATCGCATCGCGGCCGGACTCTTGATCCAGTCCGGCACCACTTGGCTGTCGAATTTCGCGCCCTTCGCTGCCATCGCGCTTTGCAGCGCCGCGTATTTTCCGACGAGACTTAAGTTCTCTCTTCCGTTCGTCGCGCTCTTTGTCTCGGATGTAGTCCTTAACTCATACTATGGTGCGCCGCTCTTCACTCCATTAATGCTGTGCCGATATCTCGCGCTCGCTGTGGTTGGTTGCATCGGCTTGGCGTTACAGGGCCGCGCTTCGTTCAAAACGTTGCTGCCCGCGTCGATTATTGGATCGACAATCTTCTATGTCATCACCAACGCCTTCGCGTGGTTGAGTGATCCCGGATACGCAAAAAATCTCGGCGGGTTGGTTCAAGCGCTCACCGTTGGTCTTCCGCAATACAGCGCTACCCCCAGCTGGATGTTTTTTCGCAATTCACTCCTGAGCGATCTCTTTTTCACACTGCTCTTTGCCTTTTGCATGAGTTTTGACCGGAGCGCTGAACGCTCTCGCGCGAAAGCGCTGCCGCGCGTTGCGTGAGTGCAATGCAGCCCGAGCAGCGCGACGAAGTCGAGATGCTCGCGCTGATGTTGTTGATCCGGCGTTTTGAAGAACGCGCCAGTCAACAATATCAGGCCCAAAAGATCGGCGGTTTCTGCCATCTTTACATCGGGCAGGAAGCAGTTGTCTGCGGTGCCGTCGCGGCTACGCGACATGACGATTATATCATTACTGCGTATCGCGATCACGCCCATGCGCTTGCCCGCGGAACGAGTGCCGACGCCTGCATGGCCGAACTCTTCGGCAAAGAAACCGGCTGCTCGCGCGGCCTCGGCGGCTCAATGCATTTCTTCGATCGCAGCAATCACATGTACGGCGGGCACGCCATTGTCGCCGCGCACGTGCCGCTCGCCACTGGGCTGGCGTTCGCATGCAAATATCGAAACGAAGATCGCATAACGCTTTGTTTCTTCGGCGACGGTGCAATCAATCAGGGCTCTTTTCATGAGGCGTTAAATCTGGCCGCGCTTTACAAGTTGCCCGTCGTTTTCATCTGCGAAAACAATCTCTTTGCGATGGGCACTTCCGTGAAAAGATCGACATCTCTCAAACAAATTGTCGATCGTGCCGAGGGTTACGACATTCCTGGCGAGATTGTTGATGGCATGAACTTTCGCGAAGTGCGCGATAAACTGGCCGAAATCGTCACTTCCATCCGCAGGGAATCGCATCCGGCATTTGTCGAAGCTCGCACTTATCGTTACCGCGGTCACTCCATGTCCGATCCGGCCAGTTATCGAACGAAGGAAGAATTGGAAAAGTATCGGCTCGACGATCCGATCACGCGCTTGCGTGCCCAGCTTACACGCGAAGGTAAGTTGACGAACGAGCAGTTCGATCAACTCGACAAGCGCGCCAAAAAGATCGCGCTCGACAGCGTGAAGTTTGCCGAGGAAAGCCCGGACCCGCCGATGCAGAAGCTTTACGATTACACTTACGTGAACGGAGCGATGGAGTCGGACCAGCCTCGGCCCGTTGAACCAGCGCAAGAACAGTGCGAGGGCGCGCCGTCTCCAGGGAAAGCTAAACCGTGAGAGAAATTACTTACCGCCAGGCGCTCAACGAAGCGCTCGCCGAGGAACTGGAGCGCGATCCAAACGTTTTTCTGATGGGCGAAGAAGTCGCGGAGTACAACGGCGCCTACAAGGTTAGCCAGGGGTTGCTCGATCGGTTCGGACCGCGCCGCATTATCGATACACCCATTAGCGAAAACGGATTTGCCGGACTCGGCGTCGGCGCCGCCATGGTCGGCCTGCGTCCAATCATTGAATTCATGACGTTCAGTTTCTCGCTCGTCGCTTTCGATCAAGTCGTGAACAACGCGCCCAACATGCTCACGATGTCGGGCGGACAGTTCAATATTCCGATCACATTTCGCGGTCCGAATGGTCCCGCACATCAACTCGGCGCGACGCATTCGCACGCTACCGAGTGCCTTTACGCAAACGCTCCGGGATTGAAAGTCTGCACACCTGCGACGCCGCGCGACGCCAAGGGCCTTTTGAAAACTGCGGTGCGCGACAACAATCCAGTGCTCGTTCTCGAAGCGGAGTTGCTTTATAGCTCGAA
>JBEEGY010000057.1:0-6275 GCA_041167145.1 Verrucomicrobiota bacterium | reverse complement strand
GGGATCGCGACCTGGGAGGAGCGCCGACCTCACATCCGAAGTTTGTGGCACGCTATTTAACCAGCGTGATCAATAGGTTTGTGTGAGGTCCATCACTTCGTTCAGGATGACAGCGGGGAAGCACGCGAGTTTTCGGAACGCACAAGGCCGACTAGCATGTCATCCCGAGCGCAGCGAGGGACCTCACATCCGCTCCTTGACTCGCTCGCTCCCGCTGTCGGGCTGCCCGTCTATGTCGCTCGACTCCCGCCGGCTCCATTCACTTCGTTCAGGATGACGGCCTGTGATCGCGCGACTTGCGATTTAACTACGTGCCCGCACCTGCAAAAAAACTTCGCAACGAAAAAAAGAAGATTGCCGATCTAAAGATCACGACCGATCCGATCGACGCCGCGGAAGAGGCCGGGCTGCGCTACATAAGTGACGATAAGCCGGGGTACACGCGCAGGAAAAAAGGAGAAAATTTCGAGTATCTCGACACGGAAGGAAAGACGATCCGCGACGAGCAACGGGTATTGCGTCTCCAACGTCTGGCCATTCCACCGGCCTGGACGGACGTTTGGATTTGTCCGTCGGCAAATTGCCATATACAGGCCACCGGCCGCGACGCGCGACGGCGCAAGCAATACATTTATCACGGGCGCTGGCGCGATGTGCGCGACGAAAACAAATACGGCCGCATGGTCGCTTTTGGGGAGGCGCTTCCGAAAATTCGAAGACGCGTGAACAAAGATCTCGCTTTGCCCGGTCTGCCGCGAAACAAAGTTTTGGCCACGATTGTGCAACTGCTCGAGCGGACCTTCATTCGCGTCGGCAACGAAGAGTATGCGCGCGAAAACAAATCATTCGGCCTTACCACCATGCAAGATCGACATGTTGAAGTGAAAGGCTCGAAGTTGCGCTTTCGCTTTCGCGGCAAAAGCGGGATCGAACACGATGTCGACGTGACCGACCGTCGTATTGCCAGGATCATTTCGAAACTCCAGGACCTTCCTGGCCAGGACCTGTTTCGATATGTCGACGAGGAGGGCGAGCCGCGCGATATCAGTTCACAGGACGTGAACGATTATCTGCGCGAGGTTACTGGCGAGGATTTCACCGCGAAAGATTTTCGCACCTGGGCGGGAACGGTGCTCGCGGCCATGGCGCTCAAGGCCGTGGGTGCGTTTGAAACCAAAAAACAGGCGAAAGCGAACGTGAAAGATGCTATCGGCGCCGTCTCGAAAATTCTCCGCAACACGCCGGCTATTTGCCGAAAGTGTTACATTCATCCCGATGTGCTAGAAACTTATCTCAGCGGAGATTCAATCGAAGGTCTGAAACAAAAGACCGAGGAAGCGCTCGCCAAAGAAGATGTCGATCTTCGCGCAAGTGAAGCCGCTGTGCTGGACTTCCTTTGCGCCAGGCTGGCAAAGAAAAAATCCTAGCGTCCGCCACCCGGCGCAGGAGTCGGACTTCTTTGCGCTTTCGCGCTTTTACGCACGGTGATGGTTGGTTCGCCCGGCGCCGGGCTCGGCGATTTTTCCGGAGATTTCTTTGTGCTCGGCCAAATGAGACGCCACGGCTGCGCTTTTATCGTCTCGCTGAACTCGGCGATGTTGCGGCCGGCCGGTTCGAGATCGCGCATGGCCGATTTCAGTTTTTCGGATGAGTCGCGAAAGTTTTGCAACGTCAGTTCGATGTTCCTGTTCTGGGTAAGACTGTCGCTGATCTTCTCGATGTTCTTGAGCGAATTGTTAAGCGGACTCTCGGGCGCACTAATATCGACAAGGTGTTCGCCGAAGGTCTTGAATCGAGCGAGGGCTTGATTGAGCTCCGAATTGTCGTCCGTAATTTTGTTGAGATTTTGCGCAGTCGCCTGGAGTTCCTTCATCGTGGAGGTGGCTTCAACGGCCACCGGCTTGATTACTTCGAGCATCTTGGAGGCCGCTTCGCTGAAATCGGGGGTGCGTTCACCGGCGAACATGTCGCCATCATGCGCGCGGCCCGATGCTTCCGTCCCCTGGGTGATGTCGATGGCCATGTCGCCGAGCAATCCGAGTTGCATGAGGCGCGTGCGCGCATCGCGATACACCAGGGCGCTTTTATCGACCTGGACTTCAATCCGCACCTCGAACTTCGGTTTGCCGTCGGATGGAGTCGGGGTCGCATTTGGATCGGGCGGATGTATCGCCGCCGCCGCCTCTTGCGCGCGCCGGTCTTCTTCGGCCGACACCGGTGAAAACAATTTTTGCACCTGTCCGATCTTGCGACCCGCCAGCATGACCGAGGCGCCCTGTTTTATTCCGGCGGCGTTGTCGACATAGATTTTGTAGATCACGAGCGGCCGGAAAAGTCCGGGCGCGCCGAGCAGGATGAGCACGGCTGTAATGATGGCCACCGTGCCCACCACGAGCAGGCCGGTCATCACTTCATTTCGTTGCAATTGCATCTTGGCTTCCTTCCAGAATGGGGCCTTCCGTGCTTCCGCTCAAGAATTGAACGACCACCGGATTGGTTGATTGTTTGAATTGTTCCGGCGGCCCATCTTCAATAATTTTTCCTTGATACAACATAGCCATGCGCGTGCCGATGCGAAAGGCGCTGGCCATTTCATGCGTCACGATAACCGAGGTCACTTTTGATTTCTCGCTCAGGCTAATGATCAACTCGTCGATGACCGAGCTGATCACAGGATCCAGGCCGGCCGTCGGTTCGTCGAAAAGAATCAGCTCTGGCTCCATGACCAGCGCGCGGGCCAGGCTAACGCGTTTTTTCATGCCGCCGCTCAATTCCGACGGCATCATCTCTTTGTATTCCTTCATGCCGACCAGATCGAGTTTTTCATCGACGATCCGATCGACCTCTTCGCGCGATTTCGTGGTCAGCTCTTCCAAGGGCAAGGCAACGTTGTCGCGCACGGTGCGTGAGCTAAGCAGCGCCGAGTATTGGTAAACCATTCCAATACGCTGGCGCACCTGCATCAGTTTGCGACGGCTCAGACGCGTGATCTCGAACTGTTTGAAGAAGATCGAACCGGCATCAGGATGCAGAATTCCGAGAATCAATCGCAGAATCGTGCTCTTGCCGCTGCCGCTCTGGCCCATGATGACCAGACGATCGAGCGGTTCGACTGCGAGTGAAATTCCATCAAGCACTTTATTTTTCTCGAACTGCATCACGACGTCGCGCAGCTCGACCACATGGCTTTGCGGCGCGGTCACGTGGGAAAGAAGATGACGTAAACCGTGTTGTAGAGGGTATCGACGCCGATCACGACGGTGATCGCAGTGACCACGCTCGAGGTTGTGGCCGAGCCTACGCCGGCCGCGCCCCCCTTAACGTTCAGTCCGCGATAACACGCAATCGAGGCGATAAGCAGGCCGAACATGAAGCTCTTCAGGACACCGGTAATAATATCGCGGATGAGCAATGCGTCCTGGACGAGATCGACAAAGTACACGAACGGGATGTTGAAATACAGGCGCGAGACCAAGCTGGTCGCGAAAATGGCGGCGATGTTTGAAACCGTGGACAGGCATGGCATCAATAAAAAGAGCGCGAGCGTTCGCGGCGCGACCAGGAAGCGCAGCGGACCGATGCCCATGGCTTCGATCGCTTCCACTTCCTCGGACACTTTCATGGTCCCGAGTTCCGCGGTGAAGGCCGCTCCGATGCGTGCCGCCAGCATGATGCCGGTGATCAACGGGCCCAGCTCACGCGTGAACGCGATTGAAACCAAGCCCGGAATCAGCCGTTCCGTGCCAAAGCGCTGCAACTGGTAACCAGTGAGCAGCGCCATGGTCAGCCCGAGGAAAAAAGAAACCAGGCCAACGAGAGGAACGGATTCCACTCCGGCGCGTTCGGTGTGCCGGAAAAAACTGCTCGCGCGAAACGGCGCCCGCCCGCTGCGGAGGCGATCGAGAGTTTCCTCCAGCGTGTGGGCGACAAACCAAAACATGCCTCCCATTTCGGCCAGAAAACCAATCCATACGTGCCCGATCTCCTGCACGACCGCGACCGGGGCCGGCGCTTCGTTTTCAGGCGAACGGCTCGCATGCGTGTTTGCCATATCAACGGGGAAGGTGCCTTAGTTCACGATGCGGAAAAGGAGAAAATGCGGAGGCGGGATCGACATCTTCACCGTGCGCCTTACGCTTTGCGCATTGAAACCGAAATCCGGCCTCCTTCTCCCCGGCGAAGAACTTTCGCGGATGACGTTTAGTTGTGAAAATAATCGGGCCATTTAAGACCCTTCTCGCAGTTGTGCTACTGTCCGCGACAGCAGTCGGGCAGCAATCTATGCAAACAGATCAAAAGAAGATCGGCCTCGTAATTCACGGTGGCGCCGGAACTATCGAGCGCAGCAAAATGACGCCGGAAAGTGAACGGGAACATCGGGCCGGCCTCGAGCGCGCGCTTTCCGCCGGCTATGATATTCTCAAGCGCGGCGGTTCCAGCCTGGATGCGGCCGAAGCGGCGGTGCGTGTGCTGGAAGACGATCCGCATTTCAACGCCGGCAAAGGCGCGGTCTTTACCAGTGCTGGCGTAAACGAACTCGATGCCTCGATCATGGATGGCCGGACGTTAAAAGCCGGCGCCGTGGCGAGTGTTAAGCACATCAGGAATCCGGTCAGTCTTGCCCGGTTGATCATGGAAAAATCTCCACACGTCATGCTCGACTGCGCCGGCGCCGAGGCGTTCGCCAAGGAGAACGGCGTGGAGCTGGTGAATGAAAAATATTTCTTTACGCAAGAGCGCTGGGACGCGCTCCAGAAAGTCAAAGAAGCCGAGAAACATGGTGGCGGGGGCGGGAAGAAGTTCATTATTTCCGATCAAGATCGACATGGTACGGTCGGGGCCGTTGCTCTCGATCAAAATGGCAACCTTGCCGCCGCCACCTCGACCGGCGGCATGACCAACAAGCGGCCGGGACGGATCGGCGATTCGCCTGTCATTGGAGCCGGCACATACGCGAACAATCAAACCTGCGCTGTTTCATGCACGGGCGACGGCGACTATTTCATTCGCGCGACCGTGGCTCACGAAATCTCCGCGCTTATGGAACACAAGGGAATGCCGTTGCGTGAGGCCGCGCAGATGGCGCTCGATCGGGCGAAAAAACTCGGCGGCGAAGGCGGTTTGATTGCGCTCGACAAGAATGGCGAGACTGCGCTGCCCTTCAATACAAGCGGTATGTATCGCGGGTACGTCGATCCAAACGGCAAGTTCGTTATCGAGATTTATAAATAAAGTAGCGCAAGCTTCCAGCTTGCGAATCCGTTGGTCACAAGCGAGACGCTTGTGCTACTTCAAGGCATGCTGCCCGCGTTTTCACTAGTCATCCCTTGCTACAATGAAGCGGTGCGCGTTGGCGCAACGCTGCGCGCGAGCCTGGATTATCTGGAAAGGGTCAGTCCGCAAAGCGAACTGATCGTCATCAACGACGGATCGACTGATGCGACATCGACAATTGCTCGCGAAGCGCTGGCCGGAGCGAAAGTTCGGGCGCGCCTGCTCGAAAATTTTCCGAATCGCGGGAAAGGGCACGCCGTGCGCAAAGGTTTGCTCGCCGCGCAAACTCCGATCGGCTTGTTCACCGACGCCGATCTTTCGACACCGCTCGACGAGACGCCCAAGTTGATCGAGCCGATTGCCAATGACGATGTCGATCTTGCCTTCGGTTCGCGCGCGCTCGATCGCAGTTTAATCGGCCAACATCAACCATGGCGGCGCGAACAAAGCGGGCGCGTTTTTAATTTGCTCGTGCGCACTGTAACCGGCCTCCCATTTTGGGACACGCAGTGCGGCTTTAAAGCATTTCGTCTCGATCATTGCCGTCCAATCCTTGAAGCCGCGTGCATCGAAGGTTTCGCCTTCGACGTAGAGTTGCTCTACCTCGCGCACCGCGCCGGATTACGGTTGCGCGAAATCCCGGTGCGCTGGAACCACGCGGAGGGGAGCAAGATTCAATTAGTGCACGATAGCCTGCGCATGCTGCGCGAAGTGATTGCCATTCGGACGCGCGGAAAACCCGCTGTCATCCCGAGCGAAGGCGAGGGACCTCGCAAATCATCGAAGGCGTCGTGAGATCCCTCGCTCCGCTCGGGATGACACCCGTACGCAAAGCGCCGCGTCCCGCCTGGCACGGAACATAGAGTTCCAGTCTGTGCGCCCAGCGGAGTTGCACTCCGCTGAATCTTACGCAGCAGCAGACATCATGTCCGCGTGTTGTCGCCCTGAGGGCGACGACTACAACTGCTTCGTCGCTACTTCTTTACGATCTCGGCGTTCTC